>QIJI01000450.1 GCA_003231795.1 Gammaproteobacteria bacterium | reverse complement strand
CTTAGATTTTACAGAATATTATCCTCAATCGACCGGATCAATAAGTCCGGCGCTCAATCGGATAATTCCCTGTAAAATCAAAGCCCAGCGCAATCATCACGGCAGTTTATGAATTGTCCGGGTTAGGTAAGAGGACAGCGCGGTGAGTCATTTCGTTTCGAGAATAGACCAACTACATCTCGAAGCGCGTCGACGCTGCGGACCCTAAGTAGAGACTCCATTGGATATTCCATTCTTAACCCGACGCCGGTCAGCTACCAGTGTTGTTTGACTTATCCTTCGAATCACGGTGCAGGACTCTTGCACTATCAACAATTTTTAGATGACGTTTTCGATGTCGGCGATAAAGCTGCTTATGTGTTGTTCGCTAATTTCTGGAGAGAGAAAGACTGCCCGAATTAGGGATTCATCTCTCCACCGCGAAAGCGAAAACCAACAACGTCCCTGTTGAGTGAGGCGTCGATGAACTTCGGCAAGCCTCTCGCCAGCTATATCCGGTTCGCCAATGCGGAATGTCTGTAGATTGAGGTCTGGTTGATGGGTTGGCTGTAGCAATTTCGATTCCAGGAGTGCACCATGAAATTTCTGTGTGATGTCTATGGACTGATCGACCCAACGGCCAATCGTATCAGTGCCAATCACCTGCAGCATTGTCCAAAGAACTACTGCGTCCGCCGGGCGTGAACCCTGGATACCCCAACGCCCACGATGCTGTTCCCCCGATAACGAATAAGGTAGATTCACGCCTAGTGCTTCGTCGAATCGTTCAATTCCATGTATCAAAACGACCGCAGATACTCGTGGGACAAACATCCATTTTTGCGGGCCAAGCACAATTGAATCCGCGCCATCAAGTTCATCCAGAATGGAATTGTGCGTGTCACTGAACATGACGCCCGCGCCATAGATTAGATCGACGTGCAACCAGGCAGGATATTGGCGGCACAGATCGCGCACACCTGGGAAATTATCAACTGAGCCGTGAATTGTAGTTCCAATTACGCAGGTCACGATCGGCCTGGCTGCTTTGGGTAAACTTTGTAATGCCGATGACAGGCTATCAATATCCATACGCCCAGCATCATCACAATCTATGCGATGAATTCGGCTTTCGCCTATGCCGAGAATTTTTGCAGATTTGGCCAGCGAGAGATGCGCTGAGGCAGGGATCAGCAAATGTACATTCTCACGGGAATCAATTTCTTTGAACCCGCCAACCGCAGCAAACAGAGCAGTCAGATTGGCAATTGACCCGCCACTTGCAAAGGTCCCACGCCAATTTTCACTCAGGTTCAAGCGGTCAGTGAAAAGGCTAATCATCGTCTCTTCGATATCACTGGCGACAGGAGAGAGTTCACGAAACAGCATATTGTTGTTGAGTGCTGATACAAGGCCGTTGGTCATTGCGGCTATTGGGTGTGGTGCTGTATCCATATGCCCGGACATCTGCGGTGTTGCAAGATGGGCAGAGCCATCGACAATCATTTGCCATAAATTCGGCAGCGAATCTGTACCGGACCCCTTTGCTGAAATTTTGGGCAATTGCAGCCCGGTTTTTGGCATGGGCCGCTCATGTTTGTAAGCTGAAATGATAGCTTCGACCCAGTGACGTGAAAGCTCTGCTATTTCATCGACCTTGAATTCGTCAGTCATTTAATCTTTCCGGTCAATGAAAAAACCAGTATCCCGCCAGAATCGCCATGGTGATGCCGGCGAAATCTGCAATCAGCGCACAGCCAATCGCGTGGCGTACATGTTTGATACCGACACTGCCAAAATAAACGGCCAGAACATAAAAAGTCGTTTCGGTACTGCCCTGCATGATTGAGGACAGGGTAGCGACGAAAGAGTCGACCCCGAAGGTGTTCATCGATTCGAGCATCATCGCGCGTGCGCCGCTGCCGCTTAACGGTTTCATCAAAGCGGTGGGTAAAGCCTGAACAAAGTCGGTATTCATGCCGATTGCCGAAAACAGGTATTCAAGGCCCCAGACGACAGCACTGAGCACTCCGCTGGCGCGAAGCAGGCCTATGGCGACCAGCATGGCTACCAGGAATGGAATCAATTTCACCGCGACGTCGAATCCCTGTTTCGCACCTTCGATAAAATCGTCATAGATATTATTTTTCTGGTACCACCCCGCACCGAGAAACAGCATGATGACGGCAAAGAGCGACAGATTGCCGAGCAACGCGGAACTGCTCGACATCTGCTCCGCGGGTTGACTGATCAGCCAGCTTCCAAGCGCCGCCAGCAACACCGCAAAACCGGTCATATAGGAAAGCACGACCCGATTCAACAGGTTGATTTTCTGCACCCAGGCAACGGCAAGCAAGCCGGCCAGGGTGGAAGCGCTGGTGGCGAGCAGTATCGGAATAAAAACCGCGGTCGGCTCGGCTGCTCCTTGTTGCGCGCGATATAAAAAAATGGTCACCGGCAGCAGCGTGACTGACGAGGTATTCAGTACCAGAAACAATATCTGGGCATTGCTTGCGGTGTCGGTCTGTTGATTGAGCGATTGTAAATCCTGCATCGCACGCAGTCCCATCGGAGTGGCGGCATTATCGAGACCGAGCATATTGGCGGCCATATTCATAGTCATGCTGCCATGGGCCGCGTGTCCTTTGGGCACTCCCGGCATCAATTTCATGAACAGGGGTTCAAGGAAACGTGACAGGACCCGGATCAGGCCGGCGTTTTCAGCAATTCTGAAAAAGCCCAGCCACAGGCATAAAACGCCGATAAGGCCGATTGAAATTTCGACCGACAATGCGGCCATGTCGAAGGTCGATTGCATCAGAGCACTGAATATCGTGCCCCGATCATTAACCAGCCATTGATAAATTGCTGCTAAAAAGGCAGCCGCGAAAAATCCAAACCAGATATGAGTTAGCATTTATTGCCTAGAGGCTTAAGCGCCTGGTGTTCTGGTCGGGTTCGCAGGCTTCCCAGATTTCGAGAAATTCTTCGCGATAAGTTTTGCATTCGGGTTTGTTATCAAGCTCGTAGTAGCCTTCGTAGCGGTCCGGAATCCGAATTCTTACGAAAGCGCTATCATCCGCAATTAACCAGCTTTCCCGAAAATTTCGGTGTGCCGGGATTACCGTAGTTCGGATTTTTGCAAACGTGGGTAGTTTCTGCGTGAGAAGAATCAGATAGTGCCCCTGGTTGGCCGCTACCCGGGTATCGTGAGCGATGATACGAATATCGGTTTTGCGATTATTGCTCACCAGTTCGGTCAAATGCTGGTAGATATCAGCATCGTTATAGAGCTCAGGTTCGAGTTTCTGGGTGATCAGATAGACGGTTCCGACAGATCCCAGAATGAGTGTTTTTACCGCTTCGACACAATCGTTACGATTATCTATTAATATACTTGAACTTTCATCCATATCTAGTTGATTAATAGCCTAATTATTCTTCAAATGGAATGATTGCATCGTTACAAGCAAGCTCCAGTAACAACTTTTCAAGCGCTTCTATGGCAATACATTGATTGATCAGATCCAGCGACCATTCATGTTTATCGCATAAATTTCGGATCAACTCGAGAATTTCAGGCTGATTTGGCAGACTATGCGAGCGGCCATTGTAATAAACGCTAATATTATCGTTGTTCTGGTGGAATAGCAGGCGGGTTTCCGGATGGCGTATCCAGTTGCAGGCGCGCAGGTCGGAAACATAAAAAGGCTGGTGATCGGATTCGTCGCGTACCACCGGGCTGTCGGATAACATTTTCCCAACTGCATCTTGCCATAAGCTACTCGATTGTCGTAATACCTCGGTCGCCAGCGTGCTGAATTTATCAATTTCAGTCGCGGTTATCTCTGAATGATGGCGCTCGAGTTCGAGGTCCGGGTCTTCGTATTTAATCGAGCTGAATCCAATTCGCTCAATCTCCATCGAAAACGATTCCAGTACGGTCACAGCCGATGGGGTTCTGAAGCCAATCGAGTAGGTCAGGCCTGGTTGCAGAGCAATTCCGTGGTGCGCGATGTCCGGCGGCAGATAAAGCATGTCACCCGCGTTCAGCACCGTATCCTGGTCCGGATCAAACTGTTCGAGAATGGCAAGTTCGAGATCGGGTATCAGCTTCGGGTTTTTGATCCTGGAGTCGTTATATAACCAGCGCCGCTGACCCTGTGCCTGTAACAGGAAGACATCATATTCGTCTACATGGGGGCCTACCGAACCCTGCGCTGGCGCGTAACTGATCATCAGGTCATCGATGCGCCAGTCCGGAATGAAGCGGAACTGGTCGAGCAGTCCGGTCAGTTCGGGCAACCATTTTTCGCATTCGGAAACCAGTAAGGAATAATGCGATTCGGGCAAATTCAGGAAGTCCTGTTCATCGAAAGGTCCGTGGCGTACCTGCCACGGCTGCGTGCCGTCTTTTTCGATTACCAGTCGAGAGTGAACATCGTCTTCGCAGGCCAGACCTGCCAGCTCTTCGGCACTGATCGGTGATTCGAAATGATCAAAAATATTACGCAATACGCATGGCTTTTTTTGCCAGTATTGACTGACGAATTCAGTACTGTCAAAGCCCTGCAATTGCCACATGTTTCAAGTTTCCCGAATGTTTTTTGCCTGCTGGCTCGCATTACCGATATAGCTGGCCGGACTCATTTCAATCAATTGTTGCCGCGCCGCTTCAGGAATATCAAGGGTTGCCACGAATTCACGAATGGTTGCGGCATCAACTTTGTGACCACGGGTCAGGGCCTTCAGTTTCTCGTAAGCCTGCTCCACGCCATAGCGGCGCATAACAGTTTGGATCGGTTCGGCCAGTAATTCCCAGTTTTGGTCGAGATCTGCTGCAATTTTGTCGTGATTTACTTCGAGCTTTTCGATTCCGCGAGTGAGCGAGTCCAGCGCGATCAGCAGGTGCCCAAACCCGGTACCGAGATTACGCAGCACCGTTGAGTCGGTTAAATCCCGCTGCCAGCGGGAGAGCGGAAGTTTTTGCGCCAGGTGGCCGAGTATGGCATTGGCGATACCGAGATTGCCTTCGGCATTCTCATTATGCGGCATGGTCGAGGAGCCGATTTCTCCCGCTACCGTCTTCTGACGGAAGTATCCAATCGATATATAACCCCATAGGTCGCGACTGAAATCAATCAGAATAGTGTTCAGCCGCGCCATGGCATCGAATAGCTCTGCCATGTAGTCATGCGGTTCAATTTGAGTGGTATAGGGGTTCCAGGTTAATCCCAGTGATTCGACAAATTGCGACGAAATCGACGGCCAGTCAAGATCGGGGTATGCGCTCAAGTGTGCGTTGTAATTCCCGACTGCTCCATTAAACTTTCCCAACATTCCGACCGCTTGCAGTTGCCTGAGCTGGCGCTGTAGTCGATATACCGTATTGGCGATTTCCTTGCCCAGCGTGGTGGGTG
>QIJI01000073.1 GCA_003231795.1 Gammaproteobacteria bacterium | reverse complement strand
GGAATCCCGAGGATCGCAACGTCACAGTAGGGCACATCACGCAATTCGGGCAGGCGACAAAACGTCGAAGGCCCCGCGAATCGGGGAACCACGGTGCCACTGACCGGGCCTATGGGGGGTGTCTTTGTCAATTCAGTGCCTCATTTTTCAGCCGATTTGTTATAACATCCTTGTCGGGTACATTCAATCAGAGGTTAGTAGATCAATTGACAGTCAAAGAGGTATTAAAAATGGGCGATCCGCGCTTGCTGGAAATCTCGGCCGCGGTCGATGTAATCGATGCGCAGGCACTACAACCGTTGTTGACAGACATGTGGGATACGATGGCCGCCGAGAATGGGGCCGGTCTTGCCGCTCCCCAGATCGGTATAATGCAACGGGTAGTTATCTTTGGCTACGATAATAATCCTCGCTATCCGGACGCTCCGGCAATTCCTGAAACAATTCTGGTGAATCCGGTAATCACTCCCTTGAGCGAGCGACAGGAGTCCGACTGGGAAGGTTGCCTCAGCGTTCCCGGCATGCGGGGGGTAGTACCGCGATTTGAAGAAATTCGTTACCAGGGATTTGATCAGTATGGACAGCCAGTCGATCGCGAGGTAACGGGATTCCATGCACGGGTAGTGCAGCACGAGTGCGATCATCTTGACGGCATTCTGTATCCGCAGCGTATCGAAGATATGTGCAATTTCGGATTTCTGCAGACCCTGCTGGAAAAAGGTGTTATTCAGTTACAACCCTGTGATGATCAACCCTGATAATATTTTGCGCGAAATCAGATTTGCATTGTTTGCGAACGGGGCTAATTTTTCCTGTCGCGTTTTGCACCACCTGATCGAAAACGATTTTTCACCTGATCTGATAGTCTTACCTGAATATCCTGGCGCCAGGGATCAATCGGTTTCACCACTGAATTTACATTCTAAAACCCGCAGCAACCCCATTCTTGCTATCAGTGATGACATCCCGCTCGAATATGCACCTCGGAGTAAACAGGCGGCGCTGGTCCCGGTGTTGATCGAGCAGTCATTTGATTACCTGCTGGTCGCCTGTTGGCCTTATCTGATCGACAAGGCAATTGCTCGTTCAGCGCTGAAGGCTGCGCTCAACATACATCCATCTTTATTACCGCTTTATCGCGGACCCGATCCGATCGAAATGCAAATAGCCTGCAACGAGACAAACCCTGGAGTTAGTCTGCATTTGCTCAGCGAACGTTTCGATCAGGGCGATATTGTGAGCCAGGCCGCCATTAACAAAGTCGCTAATCAGGATCGACTGTTGATTGAAAATCAATGCGCAATAACCGGAGTTGATCTTTTTATCAAAGCAGTAGAGGGATTCGATCTCGGATGGAATCTGTTTAATCAGTCGGACTAGGAGCCTGAAACCATTTGAAAGAAAGCCTTGGTGTCGGCTTCGCTGGCGCCGACATCCTGGGCAATTTTAAGCATAAGCGCACGCACGTCGCCCTGCGCATGCGCCAGATGTTCCTCGCAGACCATCGCGCCGATAGGCCCGAAATGATGGATTGCAGCAGTTTCAATAATTTTCTTCAAACCCGAGTCCACCAGCCGTCGGCTACTTGAGCCTCTGGTTTCGGGCATCGCAGGGACATCGCTGATATCGGTCTTGCCGGTTATATCGTCAAGCGTATTAGCCGTTAAACGCGACAAAATCGTACTGGTATCAGGAACCTCGGTGCCACTATCGTGTATATCAGAATTGGCATGCTCGGATATTTTGACACGTTCGACCTGGGAAATGAGTTGCAATGCAGCCAGACCTTTTTTGATCCGATAATTCAGCAGCACGATATTGCCTTGATCGAAACCAATTTGAAACGAATGCTGTCTATCGCTGACTCCGGTAATCAAACCGCTATAGGCATCATGGTGATAATTTCTCACCAGGTCGACAAAGTCGTCGTAAAGAATCCAGTTACTCACTAATTCTCCAGGTAATGGCAACCCTTACCGGATATAATTTCACCACGATCAGGCTGATTTGGCCTTGGCATAAAGTCGCTTAAATGCAACTCTCAAACTCGTCTGCATACGATGGAAGGCTTCAGCTAACTGGCCGATCTCATCATTTGACTCGGGAATAATACTTTGCTTGAGGTCGCCATGACTGATGTCGTCAGCATGTTTCGCTAATCGGGTAATCGGACCAACGATTATCTGATTCATAACAACTGTCATGACAATTGCCATCACTATAATCAATGCGACCAGGGTGATAATATTAGCAATTGTAGAAGCGGCTAGCTGCTGGTTTAACTGTTGTTTGGATACAAATACGGCGACTTTCCCAATCGACTTGGTACCATTATTGACATCGCTATCTGCCTTGAAAAAATTACCCGCAATCGCACCATTGGATTTAATCAACCTGCCTCCGGCATCTCGTTCACGAGCTGAAAATGTAACAGAACCATCTTCATCCCAAACCACGATAGCCTGAATATTATCTTCCAGCATTTCAGCTTCCAGTGTCGAATCGACCAGGTCTTTGTCAAGATCCCACATCGGACCGATCAAGTGTTTGGAAAGCCTCTGTGACGTAACACGCGCAAGTTTTTGTAGCTCGGCTGTTAATTGCTTTTGATCCTTGACGGTGTTGAAAGCGCTCAATCCACCCAACACAAGAGTACAGGAGATAATTACCAACGGTGACCACCTTCATGCGAATCGTGCCATACCAGCGGATGTTATTTTTGCTCATTCTATAGATCCCCAAAATTTGCGAAATTCATTGTCTTGTTTGTTCAATTTACTAAATGCGAATCTTCCTGCGTTGTTATACGCCCCAAAAATAACGTCATACTTCCCCTGGTCGACTTCCTTCAAAGCCCGCTCCCATGGAATAAATTCAATCGATGCATTGTACGCCCCGGCTTCAAAAGTCGCCTTGACCAACGCCGTGGTTAATCCGTTTTCCGGCAATTCGTTCCCATAGTGAGGGACCCAGTCAACCGATACCATTGTTATGTTACGCGCAATTGCCTGATGAGATGTGAAAACAAGGAGGATTATTGCGACCTGAACAAGTTTTTGAAATTGCATGGCTATTTTTCCGTTACTTTGTAATTTGAGTCATTCGACAAGTGAACCTGGTTGCCGAATACATCGCTCACAATGTAAAGTAATTCCTATTTTTGTTATTATTATCAATAATTTACGGCTATTAAAAATAATTCACTTGAACTAACGGCACAAGTATTTTTATCGCTAAGTAGTATGGACTAAAATTTATTTTTTTCCGTAAAATCGTCACATGAAAAAAATATCAATTGAAGCTCAAATTCAACTCGATGCTGAACATATCTGGCACCCTTATAGTGCGATGCATAGTGACTCACCGGTTTACCATGTCGAATCCGCCCATGGCGTGATGCTGCATCTATCCGATGGAGCCAGACTGGTCGATGGGATGGCTTCCTGGTGGTGTGCCATCCACGGTTACAATCACCCGACGATCAATCAGGCTGTTGCCAGGCAGCTACAGAAAATGGCGCATGTCATGTTTGGCGGGCTTACGCACGAGCCGGCGATTCGGCTAGTTGATAAACTGATCAAAATTACACCAGCGGGACTCAATTCGGTATTTATTTCTGATTCCGGTTCAGTTTCGGTTGAGGTGGCCATGAAAATGGCCATTCAGTACTGGCATGCGTCAGGTCTTCCCGACAAGCAACGCTTTGTTACCATTCGCAACGGCTACCACGGAGATACGTTCGGGGCGATGTCGGTTTGCGACCCTTTAACCGGCATGCACAGTCTGTTCAGTTCGATACTGAGTGAGCAGTTTTTTGTCGATCGACCCGGCTCCCGATTTGGTGAAGCCGTTAGTGACGACGATATCGCACCGCTTGAAACATTACTAAATCAACAACATCAACAACTGGCCGCGCTGATACTCGAACCGATTGTTCAGGGTGCCGGCGGCATGTACTTTTATTCCGCTGACTATTTAGCGCGCGCGCGCGAACTCTGTGATCATTATGATGTGCTGCTGATCGCTGACGAGATCGCTACCGGATTCGGACGCAGCGGAAAACTGTTTGCCTGCGAACATGCCGGCATAGCACCCGATATTATGTGTATTGGAAAGTCTTTAACCGGTGGATACATGAGCCTCGCTGCAACCTTGACCAACGATCGAGTAAGTGCCGGTATCGATAGCGGCAATCCCGGAGTATTCATGCACGGACCCACGTTCATGGCGAATCCACTAGCCTGTGCTGTGGCAAACGCAAGTATTGATCTATTACTTGAAAAGGACTGGCTGGCCACCGTCAACTTTATCGAGGCTCGCTTGCAGCGGGGACTCGCGGCCTGTAAAGAACTGCCCCAGGTCGCCGAAGTGCGGATATTGGGAGCCATTGGCGTGGTTGAATTAAAACAAGCTGTGAATATGAAAGCGATAACTCGCCAGTTCGTTGATGCTGGTGTCTGGATCCGCCCATTCGGCAAGCTGGTTTACCTGATGCCAGCCTATGTGATGAGCGCTGAAGAACTGGACTATCTTTGTGCTGCACTGGTTAACGTGGTGTCGCAGCAACCCTGTTAATCCAGTCTTTCTACAGCTTTTCCAACGCTGGTCGATACCACGACCAAGAGGTCCCGATGAAACTTTCTTTCTTTTGTATCGCAGCGTTAACGAGCTTGTTAATAAGCGCCTGTGCCGAACCCGTCCTGATAACCGGCCAGGCCCGAAGCAGTGTCGATGCGAAAGATGTGGTGATTTATTATATTGAACGGCCACGCTGCAACTTCGAAACCGTCGCTTACATTCAGGTCAGCGGAGGATATTTCTCTTTGCAGAAAATGCTGGCTAACATGCGCCAACAGGCAGCAGAAGTCGGAGCCAGTGGTCTATATGTACTGCACACGCAGCAACTTGATGTGAAGGAATATCTCGGGGTTGCCAAAGCAATCCGTTGCCGGCCGGTCTAGCTTGTAGGGGTTCCCGCTTTAATCAACTCGAAAAAGGGCGGGCGATCTAATCTTCGTCCTCTTCATCGCCCTGCTGTTCGTCTTCGGGCACGTCTTTTAAAATTTTGTCTTTTTCTTCAGGAGTCAAAACCACTGTATCTTCGTTATCCATCGCATCCACCTCAGTACCGGATAATAATTATATCGAGCGAGCATCCCTTAAATTGTAGCCCAGTTCAAGTTCTTTTGTGCTTCGAGCTCTCCCACTATGGCGCGAAATCATCGTGGTGAACACGCCGAATTTATAGCTGCAATGCTATAATCTACGCCACACAGTGTTTCGGTTTGCATTATGGGAGATAAAAAAAGAACCCTTACGGACAGCATGGGTAGCGTAGAAATTCCTGAAAATGCCTTATATCAGGCACAAACCCAGCGCGCGCTCAATAATTTTCAGATTAGCAACTTGCGTCTACCGGGTTCCTTAATCAAGGCAATTGCACGAATTAAAAAGGCCAGCGCCGAAACCAATCTAACGTTCGGGCTACTCCAATCCGAAACCGCGGTCGCCATATCCGCGGCAGCCGATTTAATTATTTCAGGCGAACACGCCGATCAGTTCAATCTCGATGTTTTTCAAACGGGCTCGGGAACCAGTACCAATATGAACCTTAACGAGGTGATCGCAACGCTTGCCTCTACTGACGAACTTGAAGTGCACCCCAATGATCATGTCAATATGGGACAAAGCTCTAACGATGTGTTTCCGTCAGCCATTCATGTCGCCGCCTGTATCGCAACGCACGAACATCTGCTACCGGTGTTGTTGCAACTGGAGCAAGCATTGTCGAATCGCTGCGAACAACAGACTGATACGATTAAAACCGGACGTACCCATCTCATGGATGCAATGCCGATAACCCTGGGTCAGGAAATATCGGCCTGGGCCTCCCAGTTGAAGAATGACCGCTATCGAATTCAGACAGCGTTAACACGCTTGCAGCAACTGGCTATCGGTGGCACCGCCGTTGGAACCGGGGTAAATAGTGTCAGTGGATTTGGCGACGAAGTTTGCGCAAGCTTGAAAAGCGCAACCGGAATTCGATTTTCCGTGATGGAAAATCGCTTCGAAGCCCTTAGCACACAAAATACTGCGCTCGAATTCAGCGGTCAGTTGCGCGTACTGGCAACTTCGCTCAGTAAAATCTGTAATGATCTTCGATGGATGAATTCGGGACCATTAACCGGACTGGGTGAAATCAGGCTCGAAGCGCTGCAACCCGGTAGTTCAATGATGCCGGCCAAGGTGAACCCGGTCATCCCTGAGGCTATCTTGATGGCCTCAGCGCAGGTAACAGGTAACGATACGACTATCAGTTACAGTGCACAGGCGGGCAATTTCCAGCTCAATGTCATGTTACCGGTTATTGCTTATAACCTGCTTCAAAGCATAGAAATCATGACCAACGCCTGCCTCGCATTGATACCGGTTATCGAACACTTCGAAGTCAACGAGGAAAGAATGGCTCGGAATCTTGATGAAAATCCGATTCTGGTTACCGCATTGAATCCTGTAATCGGGTATCGGTTAGCTGCGGAAATTGCCAAAGCAGCACTGTCGCAAAAGCGATCTATACTTGAGGTAGCACTGGAATTAACTGATATTAATGAAGCAGAATTACGAAAATTACTTGACCCGAGTCGCCTGGCCTCCAATACTCCAGTTGAACTGGAATGATTCGCTTGCCAAATTGATACTTTACTTCTAGAGTTTCATTTAAATTTTTGAAACATAAGGGTTTTTCCTGGAAAAAATGTCCTTGAAATCCAGATATAACGATGTCATAAAAATTCTTGGAACCTGCGTCATCCTGTTAACTGGCCTTAACAGCAATTCGCTGGCGGCCAGTATCGATCATCAGCGCCAGTTATTTCACGACGCCGCTTTCGCACTCGAACGCAATCAGATTGGAAAATTCAACCGTCTGCTGCTTAAGCTCAAAGATTATCCGGCAAAACCCTACCTCGAGTACGATGCCTTTAAGCGCGGTCTGGTGCAGGCCAAAGCGGCCCAGGTAGAAGCTTTCCTGAAACGTTATTCCAATTACCCGTTTGCCTACCACGCCCGGGGGAAGTGGCTGTCCGTATTGGCACGTCGCGGTGACTGGGAAAATTATCTGAAATTTTTTGACGATCGCGAAAGCACGAAATTACAATGCCTTTATTTTCAAGCGAAACTAAAACTGGGTCGCCTCGAAGGCTTAAATGAGGAAATCTCGAAAATCTGGCTGCGCGGCTACTCGCAACCTCCTCAATGCGATCCGGCCTTTAGTTATTTCCTGAAAAGCCATGAACAGGTAGAGCAGGTCATCTGGATGCGCATCGAAAAGGCGTTCGCCGCCAGACGGCCGCAGTTGGCACGATACCTGGGTGGAAAACTGAAGCCACGGGATCGGGCAATTGTCGAAACCTGGTACAAAGCACATATACGCCCGCAAGCTTCGCTGACTAAATTATCCGAAGCCAAAGACGATTTCCGCAACCGAGCCATCATCATTCATGCTATCGATCGCCTCGCGCGCAAGGACAGCTTGAGCGCACTCGAGTCGTGGAATCTGCTGCGTGACGATTTCGAATTCAGCCAACAACAAAAAGATAAGATTGAGTTAAGAATTGCATTATCCGCCGCCTACCAGCACCAGCCGGAGGCGAGATCGTTGTTATCCAGTCTCGAACCGGATTCAATGAACGACCAGGCTTATCTGTGGCTCGCCAGAATTCAAATGCGTAGTCAGGACTGGAGTGGTTTGATGGATACCATCAATAAAATGCCGGCGCATTTGTATCAGGAAAATGAATGGCAGTACTGGCTTG
>QIJI01000069.1 GCA_003231795.1 Gammaproteobacteria bacterium | reverse complement strand
CAACGTGCATATCGGTGCCCATACTGCAATTGCTGCCTGTGTTGGGATAGCCGGTAGCGCGAAAATTGGGCGTCACTGCAGAATTTCCGGGGCCGCGGTGGTGCTGGGGCACCTGAGTCTGGCTGATCATGTTACCGTTAATGCGATGTCGCTGGTTACGAAAGATATTAAAAAAGCGGGCGTGTATTCCTCGGGAACTCCATTACTCGAGAACAAGCTATGGCATCGAATCAACGCGCGTTATAAGTCGCTGGACAAGATTGCGCAGGCAATTACGAAAATTGAAAAGAAATTAGGCTCGGACAATTCGTAAGCTGCTGCGATGACGTTGTGATGATTGGGTCGGGTTTTGATTATATGGGGGAATATCCGAATGGGCGCCAGACTAATGTAGTCTGGTCGATTGAGGATGTTCCTGTAAAATCAATAAAACAGGCAAGGGCGGGTGCAGATTAACAAATTGTTCAGGCCATATGTTTTGAGTTAACGCGTTTAATAAAATACTTTGAGGAATTATTTTGGAACTTGATATCGCCCAGGTGATGGAATTGTTGCCACACCGCTATCCGTTTTTGCTGATTGATCGGGTGCTTGAATTTGAAAAAGGCAAACGTCTGTCCGCCATTAAAAATGTGACTATTAATGAGCCTTTTTTTCAGGGCCATTTTCCGGGACAACCCGTCATGCCCGGTGTTCTGGTGCTTGAGGCCATGGCGCAGGCCACCGGTATACTTGCTTTCACCGAGATGGGAGAGGAACACAAAAGTAAACTTTATCTGCTGGTCGGTATCGACAAGGGGAGATTTCGCGAACCGGTGTTACCCGGCGATCAACTGGTGCTCAACATATCGATGAAACGATCAATGCGGGGCATCGGAATTTATCAGTGCGAAGCAGTTGTTGACGGCGCTGTCGTGGCTGAGGCCGAGATCATGTGTTCAGTTCAGGATCGTCAGCAATGATTCACGCTAGCGCGATAGTCGATGCCGAGGCTCACCTGGCTGCGGATGTTGAAGTTGGCGCTTACAGTATTATCGGTGCTGACGTCGAAATCGGTACTGGCAGTCGAATTGGCCCGCATGTTGTCATACACGGTCCCTGTAAAATCGGGTCGAGTAATGAAATTTTTCAATTTTCTTCTATCGGTGAAGCTCCACAGGACAAAAAATATCAGGGCGAAAAAACTTCGCTTGAAATTGGAGATAACAATGTGATTCGGGAATTTGTAACGCTGAATCGCGGTACCAATGAAGGCAATGGCAAGACATTGATCGGTAATGCCAATTTATTTATGGCCTATAGCCATGTGGCACACGATTGCATAGTCGGTGATAGCACAATATTTGCCAATGCAGCGTCGTTGGCAGGGCATGTAAAAGTAGGCAGTTATACAACGCTTGGTGGTTTTACCTCGGTGCATCAGTTTACTCATATCGGGACCCGCGCTTTCTGCGGTCTTGGCTCGGTGGTCACTCAGGACATTCCTCCTTACTCGACCGCAGCCGGTAATCGAGCCCGAGTCATCGGTATCAATAAGGAAGGATTAAAGCGAATTGGCTTTTCGCCGGAATTGATACGTGCGTTACATAAATCGTTTCGTGAACTATTAAAATCCAAAGGATCTAAACAAGACGTATTTGATAATTTGAAACCTTTGTGTGATAAATACCCCGAGGTTGACGAATTTGTCAGTTTTGTTCGAAATAGTAAGAGAGGAATTGCCAGTTAAGGAGCATCAAGAATGGCTCTAGCCCGGAAAATTCGTAAACTGCCGTGATAATTGCACTGGGCTTTGATTTTACGGGGAATTATCCGATTGAGTGCCGGACTTATTGATCCGGTCGATTGAGGATAATTCTCTGTAAAATCAAAGAACAAGCAAGGGCACGAGCATGTTTATGAATTGTTCGGACTAGATAGCGGTATAAAGCGAGTA
This sequence comes from Gammaproteobacteria bacterium, assembly GCA_003231795.1. Taxonomy (GTDB): domain Bacteria; phylum Pseudomonadota; class Gammaproteobacteria. Next base: position 3,270 of record QIJI01000069.1, on the reverse strand, counting down.
ACCGAGGAGCATCGACATGAGAGCACGTTCAAAAGTAATCGGTTTTTTATCCCTTTTAGCACTGCTCAGTCATGTCGCTTCAGTTCAGGCGGCCGAACTTCTGCAATTTATCGAAGCCAAAGACCACGCTCGCATAATGTCAGATGCCAGCGGAATCGAAATTACCGATAAGGGTGTCGTCTTTGTCACCAGTGAATCAAAAGGTACGCTGCTAAAAATAGTCGATGGTGAAATCGAGGCCATCAGCCTTGTTCCCGATGTTTTTAAAGACTCTGATCTGGGTGGAGTCGCTGCCACCGCGGATGGCAACCTGGTAGTAACCAATGTCGGATCAGGTCGTGTCGGAATACTGGATTCTGATTTAGCCCTGATAACACGCTTTTCCCAGGCTGGTAATGATCCGGGTGAGCTGGGCAAGCCGAGAGATGTCGCCGTATCGATTAATAACAATGTGTATGTTGCCGATAGCAAGAACAAACGTATCAGCGTTTTCAACCAGCAAGGCCTTTATCTGCACAGCATTGGCTGGGATTCGTCGGGTAACCTGAAAAATCCCAGACACGTCAGTATCGATGCAGAGGAAAACGTCTACGTACTTGAAGGTGAAGACCGGATCTCTATTTTTGATCAATTCGGGGAGTTAATTGCCCGCTACAAGGCCAGTGATTTAAGAGAAATTATGGGCGATACGCCCGAAATCAGTGCCATGACAACCGATCTGGACGGCAATATTTATATTGGCAATCGGGTCGACAATCGAATTTCCATTATCGATTGGCGCAATAGTAAAGTGCTTGAAACCTTCGGTTCGTTGGGACAGTCGCGTTCTCAGTTTCGCGATATCGCCTACCTGTCCGTAAACGCCAGCGGCCAGCTTGCCATTCTCGACAAGAAAAATAAAAAAGTAGAAGTGTATCAGACCGCTCTAACCAGCTTCGCTGCTCCAGTAGTGAGTGATTTACTCGAATATGGCGCTACCATCGAGGCTTCGTGCAAATCGGTGCATGCCTTTATTAATGATCAGGTTCTATGTGTCCAAACAAAAAACAGGGGAATCGTGATCCTGGCCGCCGATGGCACCGAGCAGGGGAAATTTGCTGAGGAAGTGAAAACCCCCGGGGCTGTCCATGTCGGTGACAAGACCGTAGCAATTCTTGGTAAAAACAAATTGAACGTTTATACCCATGATGGTGAAAACCTGTTTTCAATCGGGCGCTATGGTTCATCAGGTGGCGGATTCAAGGACCCGTCTGATGTCTATGTGCACGCAGGGCTCTACTACGTTTCCGACAAGGGCAATAACCGGGTGCAGGTGTTCGCTGCTGATGGCCAGTTTCTCGAAGAAATCAAGTCGAGTCAGGATGGCGAAAAGCTTTTCGTCGACGTGGGTCCGATTGCGGTCGATAGCAAACAAAATCTGTATGTCGCGGATGGAAGCCCCAAAGGCGTGATTCATATCATCAGCAAGGAACGCAAAAAAATTGGCAGTATTGGTATTGAAAAGGATTCAATACACAAATTTACCCGATTTTATGGAATCGAAATCGATCAGCAGGATCGTCTCTACGTACTGGCCAGCACCAAGTTCAACAAGTACGGGGTCAGGGTTTACAAAGACCGGAAACTTTTCAAATCGTTTGCTGCGGCCGGGAAAAACGGCACGCTGGCGTATTTAGCCGAAGCAACCTCGCTGTCAGTTTTATCTGGTTCTAAAAACAGCGTTTATATCAACGATGTTGATCGCAAGAAAAGCTTTCGCTTCGACTTTCTCGAATATCCGGATGCAGCATTCGGTTTGAAACTGGCGGCCGACAGTCAATCGGTGGATCTGGACTGGAGTAGTTCGCGGTCGCCGTTGATTGAGAAGTATGAAATTCAGGCGTCGCTGAGCGAGGACGGCCCTTACACGACTATCGCCGAAAGCAGTGGAATTCAACAGTCACTGACGAAGGAAGTTGCTGGTGAATATAACTGGTTCCGCATCGTTTCGGTGAGCGGCCACGGATTACAGGGGACACCATCGGCGCCCAAAGAAAATATATTTCGACGTATTTCGGTGTTGCATGCAGCAGGAGAGTATGCCGAGGCAATAAAACTCGCTGACCGGCTATTGAAGATTGCGCCAGATAATACCGACGCGCGTAATTTGCTCGGGGAAAGCCTGTTTCAAACACAGGACTACACTCGAACTATCGCTGAATTCAAGCAACTTGAAGAGGTTGAAGCTTTTCGTAACAAGTCGATTCGATTCCAGATTCAGGCCTATTATGCGATGGAGCAGTTTCTTGACGCCCGCGCATTGATCGATGAAGTGCTGGAGCAAGTTCCGCAAGATGTCGAACCTTACCTGATCTGTACCCGGTTGAGCCTTGAGTTGGCCGATGCTATCGGTGCGGTTACCTGTGCCGAAGACGGCCTGATCTTGCACGAAAATAACGTCGAACTGCGTTATTTACTAGGGCGTGCTTATATTGAGGCCGGACTTGTAGAAGATGGATTGCTCAACTATGAGACCATTATCGAAGCTAATCCCGATAACCACGAAATCAGGCTTAAAATTGCGTCCGATCTTTACGACCTGGACCGCTACGAGGAGGCGCTCACACATTATGATTACGTGTTTAGTGCTGATGCGAATAACGGGGTTGCCGCGGTCGGAAAGGCCCGCTCGCTGTTGCGTCTGGATCGCGATGAAGAAGCCAAAAGCATCGCGATTAAATTATCCGGCAAGAAGGAAACCAGGGGTGATGGTTATTACCTGTTGGGCAAGATTGCAGCCAAGAAGGGAAAACACAAAGAAGCCGTATTACGGCTTACACGAGCCGGTAAAGATAGCCCTGGGGTGGTCGATGTCTGGGTAGCGTTAGCCCTGTCATACCAGGAAATCAATCAATCGCCGAAAGCGGTTAAATCGCTGGCTCAGGGTATTAAACATAATCCTGAAGCTTTTGAGCTGTATGAGCTGGCCGGCAAAATTGAACTTGAGCGTGAAAAGTATCCCGAAGCCAATGCTTATCTCGATACTGCGATAAGGCTTAATCCTGCGTCACTCGATGCGCGCAAGTTTTATGCGCGCGGGCTGTTTGCTACGCGAAATTATCGAACCGCGGCCATTCACGCAGAAGCTGCAGCACGGATTGCCCCGGAAGACGTCGATGTACTTGTGCTTCAGGCAGATATCGCCAATCAACAGGGTAAAACAGGATCCGCGATCGAATACCTGAAAACCGCGATCAGCATAGATACCTCGTCACCTGAGCTGGAGTATCG
>QIJI01000112.1 GCA_003231795.1 Gammaproteobacteria bacterium | reverse complement strand
CGACTGCCAGTAAACACCATGCCGAAATCAGGATAAGAGACGGAAAAATCTTTCTTCGCGACCTCGATTCGACCAACGGAACTTTCCTGGTTAAAAACAATACCCTGGTCCAGTTTCTCGAAGGCTATGTGAATCCGAATCAGCCAGTCGTTATTGGCAGTGACACCTATGTGATTCAGGATCTACTCGCTATCGCCAGTGAATTCGTATCAATCGACGACGGCGAGACCCAGATCGAAATGACCGAAGAGTCGAAAAAACACCGCGCTAACGGATAGTCAGAATCGGCAAAAACAGACCCTGGTTTGATCGGTCCGACTCGCTCTAAGACAGCGCCCTGCCACAACCTTTCAATAAATGTAAAAACGTGAATGTAAAATAGTTGCAGGTATGTTTCTCGTTATTCAAATATAAAAAGCTGCACAAGTTGCCGATGGTTTTTCGAAGCGATGCTGTTAGACTGCGCAGCTCGAAAATTCTCCCATCGTCTGTGTTAAAGGAAAACCCCATTCATGTGGTTCAAAAATTTACAGCTTTATCGCTTCACAAAACCTTTCGAACTGGATGCGCAAGCCCTCGGGCGACAGCTCGAAGAGCACAGTTTTGTGCCCTGCGGCAGCCTGGACACTACCCGTTCGGGTTGGGTACCACCGCTGGGTCGCCATGGCAGTGAATTCGTGCATACGACCAATGCACACCTGATGGTTTGCTGTAAACGCCAGGACAAGTTGCTGCCGGCCGCGGTGGTCAACGAAGCGCTGGAAGAAAAAGTATTAAAAATTGAACAAAGCGAGGCCCGTAAGTTGCCGGCCAAACAACGGCGTTCGTTGAGAGACGAAATAGTTTTCAGCCTGTTGCCCAGAGCGTTTGTTCGTTCTTCGTTGCAATACGCCTATATTTCACCGGGCGACAACCTGTTGGTGGTCAATGCGGCCTCAGCCAAACGCGCAGAAGAAATGATCGAGAATCTGCGCGCGGCTCTCGGGTCACTGTCGGTGATCCCGTTGGCCAGCAAGAGTCAGTCGATTGATGTTATGAGTCGATGGGTTAACAGTGGCCAACCCGCCGCGGGCTTTGAACTCGGTGAAGAATGCGAACTGCGTGACAATGCCGATATCAGTTGTGTCATTCGTTGCAAGAACCAGAACCTTGCGGCTGCTGAAATTGTCAGTCACCTGAAAACCGGTATGCATGTCAGCAAGCTGGCGCTGAACTGGCAGCAACGAATTGAATTTATTCTCGACGAAAAGCTGATCATCAAACGTCTGCGATTTTCGGACCTGGTGCAGGAGCAGGCTGACGAGATCGAGGCCGATGACGTTGCGACACAATTTGACGTGGATTTCTCCATCATGGCGCTGGAACTGTCAGGCTTTATCAAAGCCTTGATGAGCGCGCTAGGTGGCGCGGATTTGACTCGGCCAGCGAACAGCGACGCGACCGCGTGAACTGACCGGTCCGGGGCCAAGTTGCTGGATTAGCGTCATTTTTCCAATTATTCACTTTTTCTTTGATTTAGGGAGCCTCTGATTAAGCTCCGCAGGGCTCGACATTCGGGCCTCAACTGATTAAAGTGCGCCCCGTTTGGCGCATTTCGGCGCTATCGTATTAGTCAGTTTCAGATTCAGGAATAGTCCATTGATTTCGACCGCAAACATCACCATGCAATTTGGCGCGAAGCCGCTGTTTGAAAACATCTCTGCCAAATTCGGGGATGGTAATCGTTATGGACTGATTGGTGCCAACGGTTGCGGCAAATCGACCTTGATGAAAATTTTGAGCGGTGAGCTGACACCGAGCTCCGGCAATGTCTCGATTACACCGGGCAGCAAGCTCGGTATCCTGAGCCAGGATCAGTTTGCCTTCGAGCAGTATAGCGTCATCAATACGGTGATTATGGGCGACGTCGAGCTGTGGAAGGTCAAACATGAGCGTGAGCGGATTTACTCGATGCCTGAAATGTCTGAAGCGGATGGCATGAAAGTCGCTGACCTTGAAGCCGAGTTCGCCGAAATGGACGGTTACAGTGCTGAAAGCCGTGCCGGTGAAATTTTGCTGCAGGCGGGGATCGAGGAGGAATTCCATTTTGGCTCGATGCAACAGGTCGCACCCGGCTGGAAACTGCGCGTGCTGCTGGCGCAGGCGCTATTCGCCAATCCGGACATTCTGCTGCTGGACGAGCCGACCAATAACCTCGACATCCACACCATTAACTGGCTAGCGACCATATTGAACCAGCGCAAGTCGACGATGATTATCATTTCGCATGACCGCCATTTCCTCAACTCGGTCTGCACCCACATGGCCGACATTGATTATGGCGAGCTGCGCATTTATCCCGGCAACTACGAGGCTTTCATGGCGGCGTCATCGTTGATTCGTGAACAGTTGCAAAGCTCGAATGCAAAAAAGAGTGTCGAACTTGCCGAACTGCAGCAGTTTGTCGATCGTTTTTCGGCTAACGCTTCGAAAGCCAAGCAGGCCAGTTCGCGCGCCAAAAAGATGGAAAAGATAAAACTGGATGAGGTCAAGCCATCCAGCCGTAGAACACCTTACCTCGGCTATCAGCAGGAAAAGAAACTGCACCGTCAGGCACTGGTAATGGAAAATCTGTCCCATGGTTTTGCAGATGAGATCCTGTTCAGCGAGGGAAACATGATCCTGGAAGCCGGTGCCAGACTGGCCGTTATTGGTGAAAACGGTACCGGTAAAACCACCTTTCTGCGCTGCCTGATGGGTGAGCTCATTGCCAGCCAGGGTGAAGTGAAATGGTCGGAAAACGCAACGTTTGCCTATTGCCCGCAGGACAATAGCGCTGACTTCAATTGTGAACTGACGCTATTTGACTGGATGTCGCAGTGGCGCAAGCCCAAACACGATGAACTGATGGTACGAAGCATGCTCGGGCGCTTGCTGTTCACTGCCGACGATTATAAAAAGAAGGTCAGGGTATGTTCGGGTGGTGAGAAAAACCGCCTGCTGTTCGGAAAGATGATGATGACGGAAGCAAACGTACTGATCCTGGATGAACCCACCAATCACCTCGACATGGAGTCAATTGAGGCGCTTAACCAGGCGCTCGCCAAATACGATGGTACGGTGATCTTTGTCAGTCACGATCGTGAATTTGTCTCATCGCTGGCCACTCGCGTGATAGAAATCAAGGAGCGCAGGATGATCAATTTTCAGGGTAGTTACGACGAATACCTGGCTAGCCAGATGGAAGCCTTCAAAGTAGCTTGATTTGGCGCATTCCTCTGATTATTGTGTTCTCGCGATATTAATTAGAGGTTGCTTAAATAATAGTGGCTTCGTTAAACACAATGTTTGTAGGCGTCACAATCACAGGAGATTCCAATGACCTGGAGCGTATATTTATCGGGTGAAATTCACAGCGACTGGCGTGATCAGATTATCGAAGGCGCTAATAGACTTGAACTGCCGGTTACTTTCACATCCGCAGTGACGGACCATGAAGCAAGCGATGCGGCCGGCGATTGTCTCGGACCCGAATCAACGGGCTATTGGCGTGACCATAAGTCGTCCCGGGTTAACGGGATCCGAACCCGGACCCTGCTCGACAAATGCGATCTGGCGATCATTCGATTTGGTGATAGATATAAACAATGGAATGCTGCATTTGACGCTGGTTACTGTGCTGCTACGGGTAAGCCTTATATCACCCTGCACGATGAAGACATTATTCATCCTCTCAAGGAAGTTGATGCTTCGGCAATGGCCTGGGCACAGACACCCGCCCAGGTAGTCGAACTTCTCAAATATGTGGTTAGTGATTGACGCATACAGGAATACAGCAGGAACAGGGGATCGACCAGAATGCTAATTGCATAACGTCCCTACCTCGACATAATCTGGAAAAGAAGGCCGGGTTGGTTTAGTCGGCAAACAGCAAAATATCTGATACGGCCTCTATCCCCGCCAAAGCACACTGCTCGTCTATATCGGGCGGTGCGCCCGCTACCGCCATACCGCCATAGAAATGTCCGACAAACTTTATCGGTACCGCGCCAACAATCAACAGGATATCCGGAGCAAAATTTAAATCAGGGCGGTGCGACATATCTGATGTCGCAGATTGAAGCGTCGCTGCAGTGTATGCTTTGCGTTGACTGACTTTTACGGTATGTGGGGCGGCTAGTGAATGTCGTAAAAATGCGACGAGATTTCCGTTTCGATCAACGACAGCGGCCGCTACCCGGTATCCTCGTTTATCACAATTGGCAACGGCAGACGATACCATTTGTTGTGCGATTTCCGCTGTCAGCAATCGAATCGTCAGATACGGTGACGAGTCTTCAGCAGCATAAAGTGAGGGCTGAGCCAATGTCATGATGAGCATAATTACAATTCTTTTCACAACCACACCCGTTTTTGCGCCAGCAAATCAATGCTGAACTTTAACATGAATTGATCAGAGGCTCCTCAGGCGCTAATGCAATTACGCCCCCGATCCTTGGCTCGATAAAGCGCTTGATCGGCTGCCTTTATTACGTCCTCAGGAATCCTGCAGTCCGTTGTACGTTCAGCGAAGCCAATACTGATTGTTACCGATAATGATTTGTATTTTGGATCATTTTCGCCCCGGGGCGCGCGACTCTTTTTACTCGCCGATTTATCTATCTCGCGATCAGTCTGACGGATCACCATCTTGTAGGCATTAATAACCTCTCGTAATTTTTCAAGATGGGCTGCTACCTGATCTTTCTTTTTGCGCGGGAAAACGATGGTGAACTCTTCGCCACCATAGCGAAAAGATTTCCCACCCCCGGTTATTTTCGCAATCTTTGAAGCTACCATTTTCAGTACTTCATCACCGATATCGTGGCCGTGGGTGTCATTGAATTTTTTGAAATGATCTATATCGAGCATCGCAATCGTATATCGACGTCCCAGACCCAATAGAGTCTGATTTAACGCCCGGCGTGAGGGCAAAGAGGTCAACTCGTCACGATAGGCCATATCATGTGAGTCCATAATGATAGCCAGGATAATCATCAAGCTACAAGTTGTTACCAGAATTGGCACCAAAGCGCTATGTGGATAACCACTGGCAATACCGAGCAATCCAAGCTGGCATCCAAAATACGTGGCGTGCAGAGAACTGTTTTTGGTAATCGATAAAATCATCAGAATGACAATCAGGATTAATGCGAAGCCAACAATAGCGTCGGGTAGCTGGACGTAGAT
>QIJI01000104.1 GCA_003231795.1 Gammaproteobacteria bacterium | reverse complement strand
GATTGTTCAGAAAAATGGCAGTTTAGAAGGTGATTTCAAAATTCGAGATCAACGAAATGGCATTACCAGAGGACGTTGGATTTTAACCAAAGTTAAATGAATACAGGCGACGACTTTCCTGACAGAGAGGGATTGCCGTCACCGGGATAAGGCGATTGAATGTCCGCTTTTTCGAAAGGAGTCAAGTAAATCGGTTTAGCCCGGATCTCGCCGTAACGCCTGACACATACAATGCACACCTCCACCGCCGGGAGTAATCATCGAAACATCAGGATCAAACACTTCAAGCCCATGTGCGCGCGCTTTTTCCTTCAGCACATGACTTTTTTCCGGCATCAGCACTCGGTCATTGCCAAGCGCGACGACGTTACATCCGAGATCGAGGGTATCCTGAAACGGCACCGAAACGATTTCGATCTGTTTTGACTTGAGCCAGTCGACAACATCCGGATCAGTAGACTCAAGACATACGGCCGCGAGCTTCGGCGCCAGCATCACCACCATTAAATCGATATGCACATAGTAGGGGTCGATATCGGTGAGTTTGACTTCCCATCCTTCATCTTCGAACCAGCCTTTGAGTTGTAATGCCGAGCCTTCCTGACTGCGCCCTTCATCGCCTTCCCAGCCGATCAATACAGTACCTGGTTCGATTACATTAAAATCGCCACCTTCGAAGGTACCTGCGGTGACATAGTCATAAACAGGGATACCAAGTCGTGCATAGGTTTCGATGGCACGGAAATTTTCGCCGCGACGCCACCAGTTAGCCATGCTGGTAATAATGGCCCCGAACGGAGTCATTACCGATGAATCACGGGCAAAGATCTGGTATGGCAGTACCGGGTCGGGAGCATGCAAATGAACCTCCACTCCGGCAGACTGATAGGCCGAAATCATTTCGGCATGCTGTTGTTGGGCAACTGCAGCATCGAACTGGTAACCACGGCGGATGCTTTTCTTGGAAACTGAGCTGGTTTCGAGCCATTGATAATGATCGGCTGGACCTAGCAGAACATCTCTGAGCACGCCATATTCGCAATCAACCCCCCAGTCTTTCAGTACCGGAGTAGCGCCACCTTCGCGCCGATTTCTTAGATTAAACCCATCACTCATGATAAACCTGCCCCTGATTTTGATTCGCCACCATAAAGTCCCGCGAGGCTATACCCTAACGAATCAGGTTGTCAAACTGGAGGGCATCCTCGGATCATTCGAAACGCTTAAATGACATCAATAAAGACTATTTGACTTTGGTTATTTCCGTGATCACAATTACTCGAAATTTGCACTCGCCCCTCTAAAAATCAACCAGAAACATTGAATTACAGACCGTTTTACATCAAGCAAAAAGATCACGACATAGCATGAAAGACTGGATTGAACAGAATCAGATCACCGAAGTAGAATGCATCGTGCCTGACCTTGCCGGCGCCGCACGCGGGAAATTTATGCCCGCTTCAAAATTTATCGATTCCACTGTGCTGCGCATGCCACAGGGTATTTTTTTGCAGGCGATCACCGGTGACTACCCCGCTGAAATCTGGGAACAGATTAATCCAGTTGATGTCGATATGGTGTTAAAACCTGACCCACACACGATCCGCAAACTCCCCTGGGCGCGTGAGCCATCGGCCCTGGTCATACACGACTGCTTCGACATGCAGGGCAATCCCCTCGAATTTTCGCCGCGACAGGTACTGCGCCGGGTGCTCGAACACTATCGCGCCGAAGGCTGGAAACCCGTGGTTGCGCCGGAGTTGGAATTCTACCTGCTACAGCCCAATATCGATCCCAGAAATCCGCTGCTGCCACCCATCGGGCGTACCGGCCGGGTTGAACGCGCAGGACAAGGGTTTAACATCGATGCGGTTAACAACTTCGACCCCATGTTCGAAGACATGTATAAATTCTGCGAAGGACAGGGTCTCGAAATCGATACCCTGATTCATGAAGAAGGCCTGGGCCAGATGGAGGTCAACCTGTTACACGGCGATCCACTGGAACTGGCCGATCAGGCTTTCCTGTTCAAACGTACCGTTCGCGAGGCCGCGTTACGTCATGACCTGTATGCCACTTTCATGGCCAAGCCAATGGAGGAACAACCCGGCAGCGCAATGCATATTCACCAGAGTATCGAAGATCTCGAAAGCGGAGAGAATCTGTTTTCGACCGCGCAAGGCGAGCCCAATGAGTTATTGCTAAGCCACATTGCCGGACTGCAGACCTATATGCCCGAAGCGATGGCTATATTCGCACCCTATGTCAATTCATATCGGCGTATCGTACGCGACATGTCAGCGCCGATTAACTTCCACTGGGGTTACGACAATCGCACTACCGGATTTCGGGTTCCAGACAATAATCCCAAATCGATGCGGGTAGAAAATCGCATTGCCGCGTCTGATGTAAACCCATATCTTGCCATTGCAACCTCGCTGGCCTGTGGCTACATCGGCATGAAACAGGGATTAAAACCTACCGAAGCGCTCACCGGTAGCGCATACGACGAGCCAATCCAGTTATCCCGGCACTGGTATAGCTCATTGCAACGCCTTGCCGACAGCAAGGAATTGCGCGAACTACTGAGTGACTCCTTTATCGATGTATACGTCGCGGTGAAGGAAGTCGAATTCGATAATTTTCTCAATGTGATCAGCCCGTGGGAACGCGAGCATCTACTATTGAAAGTCTAAGGAGAACCGGAATGAACCAGGCAACCACAACGGATATGAGTAACACCGAAAAATGGCAGAGTCTCGATACTGCCCATCACCTGCACCCGTTCACCAGTCACAAAGACCTGCTGCAAAAGCCACCACGCATCATTGAGTCGGCCACCGGTGTTTACCTGACCGATTCAGACGGTAACGAATTGCTCGATATGATGGCAGGTTTGTGGTGTGTCAATATGGGCTACGGGCGCCAGGAATTGATCGACGCGGCAAGCTCGCAAATTCAGCAACTTCCCTACTACAACGCTTTCTTCAAGACTTCGACCCCACCGGCAGCGGAACTATCCGCGTTGTTGTCCGAAGTGGCTCCGGCGCATATCAACCATACCTTTTTTACCAGCTCAGGCTCCGAAGCCAACGATACTGTTTTACGGCTGGTATGGCGTTACTGGGACATTTTAGGCAAGCCCGAAAAGCGAGTGGTGATCAGCCGTAAAAATGCCTATCACGGCAGTACGATTGCAGCCTCCAGTCTCGGCGGGATGGACGACATGCACGCGCAAGGTGGAATCATCCCTGATGTCGTTCATGTCGAACAACCCAACTGGTTCGCCAAACGCTGCGAACTTGGAACCGACCTCGATCGTGAAGAGTTTGGAAGACAGGCGGCACAATCGATTGCCGACAAGATCGAAGAACTCGGTGCCGACAAGGTTGCAGCATTTATCGCTGAACCGATTCAGGGCGCTGGTGGTGTCATCGTGCCACCCGACAGCTACTGGCCCGAAGTTAAAAGGATCTGCGAGCATTACGGCATTTTGTTAATCGCCGACGAAGTTATCTGTGGTTTCGGACGCACCGGAGAATGGTTTGGTACCGATTACTACGATCTGAAACCCGATTTGATGCCGATTGCCAAAGGACTCTCTTCGGGTTATCTGCCCATCGGCGGGGTTCTGGTAGCCGATCACGTGATGGATTTGCTGACCACCCGGGGTGGTGAGTTAAATCACGGCTATACCTATTCCGGGCATCCGGTTTGCGCCGCTGTTGCGATCGCCAATATACAGTTGATGCAACGTGAAAACATCGTACAAACCGTACGCGAATCCACGGCACCCTACCTGCAAAAAAGATTGCGCGAGCTCGGCGATCATCCACTGGTGGGCGAAGTACGCGGGGTGGGTATGTTTGGCGCACTGGAGCTGGTCGCAGACAAAGAGAATTACATCAAGTTCGACAAGGACCTCGGTGTCGGTGGCATTTGCCGCGATCATTGCTTTGACAACGGTATCATCATGCGCGCCGTGGGTGATGCGATGATTATTTCACCACCGTTGGTTCTGCAAGCTGCCGATATCGATGTGTTTATTGAACGCGCGTGGAAATGCCTCGATCTGACCCACAAAGCTATCACCTGATTTTTGTGTTGAACCATGGCATCAAACCTTGATTGTTCGACCACTAGTTCAGGATCGCAGCGATAGCGACGATTATCCGAACTCCTACTACCACGCGAGTCAGAATCGGGTAATCGATCTGACTTCGCTGGACGGATCACGTCGAGCCGATGTCTGTATTATCGGTGGTGGTTACACCGGCCTGTCGTCAGCACTGCATTTGGCGAATCGTGGTTACGAGGTCGTTTTACTCGAAGCCCGCAAGCCCGGTTGGGGAGCTTCCGGTCGTAACGGAGGTCAACTCTGTAGCGGTCAGCGCAAGGATCAGGACGAACTCACCACCCTGGTTGGAGCTGACACGGCCCGTCAATTCTGGGAGCTGGCCGAAGCTGCAAAAGGACTGTCGCGACAACTGATCGATGAACATGATATCGACTGTGATTTAAAACCCGGAATCGCGCACCCGAATCACAAACCCGGATTTGACCGGGCAAGCAGAGAATACGCTGATTTCCTGCAGCAACAGTACGATTATCAGGATATAGAGTACCTTGAGCGCGAGGCGATGGCCGAGCTAGTAGGTAGCGACCGCTATTATGGTGGCACACTGGATATGGGTGCGGGTCATCTGCACCCACTCAACTATGCGCTCGGGCTTGCCGATGCCGCGATTGCGGCGGGCGCCAGACTATACCAATCCACCGTTGTGCAAAGCTATGACGAAGGCAAGCCCAACCGGGTCATCACGGATATTGGGGTGATCGAAGCAGACGCTATCGTGCTTGCCTGCAATGGTTATCTGGGAAAGCTGGAACCACGGGTATCCGGCAAGATAATGCCGATCAACAACTTCATTATCGCGACCGAACCCCTGAACCTGCAACAATTGAACCAAATCAATCCGCGAGATGTGGCAGTCTCGGATTCACGCTTCGTCGTCAATTACTACCGGCTCTCGGCCGACAAGCGTCTGTTGTTCGGTGGCGGCGAAAACTACCGCCAGAACTTCCCCTCCGACATCGCAAATTTTGTACGCAAGCCGATGCTGCAGGTGTATCCGCAACTTGCCGACACGCGTATCGACTACGCCTGGGGTGGCACGCTCGCAGTGACGCTCAACCGTATGCCACATTTCGGGC
>QIJI01000034.1 GCA_003231795.1 Gammaproteobacteria bacterium | reverse complement strand
GGGGCAGGGTCTCGAATTTGTCGAACAGCAGGAACAACTCGGCACCGGGCATGCACTGGCGCAATGTGTTGACCGGGTTAACACCGGAAATAATGTGTTGTCGCTATTTGGCGATGTTCCGTTGATCCGCAGTGAAACACTCGCGAGTATGATTGATCAACGGGGACAGGCTGCCGTTTGCGCGCTCAGTTTTAAACCGGACAGCCCATTGGGTTACGGGCGTATTCTGCGCGCTGAAAATGGTGACCTGCAGGGCATCGTTGAACACAAGGATGCCAGTGACGAACAACGCTGTATCGGTGAGTGCAACGCAGGCATGATGTTGATTCAAGGCGGGCGACTGAAGCCGTTGGTGGCGTCGCTCGACAACAACAATGCACAGGGTGAGTACTATATTACTGACTTGATCGAGCTTGCGCTTGCCCATGGAGATTCCGCTTGTGCCGTACTGTGCGAGGACCCCAGTGAAGTAAGTGGCGTTAACAATCAGCAGCAACTGGCAGCAGTTGAATCGGTTTATCGGGAACGACAGATCGACGCACTGATGACCCGGGGCGTCAAAGTCTATGACCCTGCCCGGATCGATATCCGCGGTGAACTTCAGGTTGGCCGTGACGTCGAAATTGATGTTAACTGTGTCTTTGAGGGGCAGGTTACGCTTGGAGACAATGTCCGAATCGGCGCAAATTGCGTGATTCGTAATTGCAGCATCGCAGCAGACAGCGAGATCAAGCCTATGACTTCGATCGATGAGGCGGTGATTGGTCGCGACGTCAGTATCGGACCTTTTGCCCGAATCCGTCCAGGTACCGAATGTGCTGACGGGGTCAAAATAGGCAATTTTGTGGAAACCAAAAAAGCCCGCATAGGCGCTCGCAGCAAAGTGAGTCACCTCAGCTATATCGGTGATACCGAGATGGGTAGCGACGTTAATATTGGCGCGGGTACCATTACCTGTAACTACGATAGCGTCAATAAATTCGAAACGATTATCGAAGACGGTGTGTTTATTGGATCCGATACCCAGTTGGTGGCACCGGTTCGTATCGAACGTAACGCAACCATTGGCGCGGGTTCGACCATTACCAAAAACGCACCGGCCGATAAATTAACTCTATCTCGCGCTAAACAGGTGACGATGAACAACTGGTCGCGACCGGCCAAATTACCAAAGGACAGTTAGCATGTGTGGAATAGTCGGCGCAGTTGCGCAGCGTGATGTCAGTTCAATATTACTCGAGGGTTTGTACCGGCTCGAATACCGGGGATACGATTCTGCGGGCATCGCGCTAATCGAAGATAACAAACTTGAGCGCTTTCGCGCGCTCGGGAAAGTTCGGCAACTTGAATCGAAAATGCCGGCTGATCCCGCCGGACATATCGGAATTGCACATACCCGCTGGGCCACGCACGGTGAGCCATCAGAATCCAATGCGCATCCCCATTTGTCCAATGATCGCATTGCTCTGGTCCACAATGGCATCATAGAAAACTATAAGGGTATACGCGATCGTCTGGCGCAGCAGGGCTACCAGTTCAGCTCTGAAACCGATACCGAAGTGGTCGCGCACCTGATCGACAGTCATTTTAAAAATGACTTGTTTGCCGCGGTCAAAAAAGCCGTCGATGAACTTGAAGGCGCATTTGCGCTGGGAATAATCGCCATCGATGATCCCCGCACGCTGGTCGCTTGCCGCCGGGGTAATCCGCTGGTACTTGGAATCGGTATCCAGGAAAATTTCGTTGCCTCTGATGTGTCTGCACTGTTGCCGGTGACCAACCGGTTTATCTATGTTGAAGAAGGTGATTTTGTGGTACTGCATGATCGGGATTACCAGGTCTTTGATGCCGATGGTAAACCTCGGGAGTCCGAAATCTGGGTTAGCGAGCTAAATAGCGACTCGGCCAACAAGGGTGATTACAGGCACTATATGCATAAAGAAATTCACGAGCAGGGGCAGGCTATCACCGAGTGTCTTGAGGGCCGCCTTGGTGACGATAAGGTTCACGATACGGTGTTCGGATTTGGTGCAGCCGAGGTATTCGAGCGCGTACAGAATGTTCAGATTATTGCCTGCGGCACCAGTTACCTGGCCGGGATGGTTGCCCGATACTGGATCGAGTCGTTACTCGATATTTCCTGCCAGGTCGAAGTCGCGAGTGAATTTCGATATCGAAAATCAGTGGTGCCGGCTAATACACTTTTTGTCACGCTTTCGCAATCCGGTGAAACTGCGGATACCCTGTCAGCCTTACGCAGTCTCAAATCGGACAACTATTGTGCCAGCCTGAGCATTTGTAATGTGCCCGAATCTTCGCTGGTACGGGAATCGGATCTGGTGATGATGACTCGTGCTGGGCCCGAGATCGGGGTCGCATCGACCAAGGCGTTTAGCACCCAGCTAGTGGCGATGTTGCTGTTGGTAGCATCGCTGGGCCAGAAGCAAAACCGAATCGATGACAAAGTCTTGAGCACGATAGTCGCGGAACTGAAATCTCTTCCGGCTCAGGTCGACAATATTCTCAAGCTGGAGAGTCAGATCGAAGTGATTGCAGAGGATTTTGTCGACAAGCAGCACGCATTGTTTCTGGGTCGGGGCGAGCATTTCCCGATTGCAATGGAAGGCGCATTGAAGCTCAAGGAGATTTCCTATATCCACGCCGAGGCTTATCCGGCGGGTGAACTCAAGCACGGCCCACTGGCGCTGGTCGATGCCGAGATGCCGGTGATCGTAGTTGCTCCCAATGACGAACTGCTGAGCAAACTGCATTCCAATATGCAGGAAGTAAAA
This sequence comes from Gammaproteobacteria bacterium, assembly GCA_003231795.1. Classification (GTDB taxonomy): domain Bacteria; phylum Pseudomonadota; class Gammaproteobacteria. Next base: position 2,454 of record QIJI01000034.1, on the reverse strand, counting down.
GCTCGGGGTGGCAAGCTTTATGTTTTTGCCCATCGTGGAGCGCAACTCGAAACCAGCAGTGATGACGTCGTTATTGAAATGGATTGTGATACCGACTGGATTACGCCCATATTATCGGTACTGCCGCTACAGCTATTGAGTTACCACGTTGCTGTTCTACGCGGAACCGATGTCGATCAGCCGCGCAATCTGGCCAAATCCGTCACCGTCGAGTAAGTTTGACATGTTCTAGGGATCCCTGAATTCAAAATCTTACTAACGCCGTGCGATTATTCGATCCATACGTTCCAGATCATTGATTACACTCCAGGTGCCACCAGCCTGATAAACCCGTTTTTCCCATCGATTGAGCCTTTTGAGGTAGTCTCGCGGATCGATATTATCGCTGCGTAACTTGGTTACGTTCAGCGCGACGACGTGAATATCGGGTAAGAAGATCGGGAAATCGCGAATTTGTCCTTTTTGCAAATCTTCTTCGAGATCGGAAAAGATCAGTACGTACTTTTCGCCAGCCCCGGTTTCTTTCAGATACTCTCCCGCCTGCATCATGCCACCGGTTATGTCAGTATGCAGGCTACCTTTTTTGGTGTTATTAACGAAAGCATCAATCTTGTCCTTGAACAGACGTTTCTGTTGATTGGCAGTGCTGGGTCGGTCATCGAAGGTAACCCTGGCGATTATGTCCTTTTCACTGAAACTGCCGCTGTCAATACGTGCAATTGCGATTGAGTCGCCGCTATCCAGTGTCGCCAGCAGGTAGTTCATAATCTTCCGTGCCTTGTCCATTTCGGCGGTATAGGTGCCGGAAGTATCCAGCAGCAAGTAAACCGCACGGGCTTTAGAGCCAGGTTCGCTACAGGCCATCAGGCCCAGGCTTAAAACACTCGCTAGTATCAGTTTTTTCATGACTGTTCCTCCATATAAAAGTCATCGGCTGTTTCGTTACCAACATCAGATCTTTTTCTGCTTTTAAAATTGCTTCTAATAATCCTTTCAATGCCGAGTGGCAACATGATGAACAGGTCGTAAAGGCTGATCAGCATGATGCTGATATGGCGAGCACTACCGCCGATCAATCGGGCTGCAAAAGCGATGGCATGGATCAGGCTTAACATGAGTATGCCCAGTAGCGTGCGCAGCGAATGAATAAACGATTCCAGTGGAATGGCGACAAAGGCCAGTGCAAACGGCAGGATGAACCCCATGATCATCTGACCGAGCGATGGAATCCAGCGAAACTCGGCCTCGGTGACGATTCCGCTAGCCGCGAGTGACTGAGTCAATGCCTCGCGATCGAGGGCCAGCAAGTCGCGCATATAGGCGAGTGAGGCTTCAACGGTTGCCAAAGTTGCAAGAATGCCGAAAGTAATGACTATCATTCGTTTGCGCATTTTGTCATCCATCGAACCGATAATTGGAAACATGTGGGTAATGCGTAACGATTCCATCAAAAAAATCCCCATTGCAATTTCAACCATGATGATCACCAGCGCGGCAATGTCAGAGGTGCGCATTGGACCGATATAACTGTTACCCCCTACCATTTCTGACATTGGCATTGCGATTAGTTGAAAGTTGATCAAGCCGCCGAACACGGCGATGACCAGTACCAGCGTAGAAATGAAGAACTGGGTCAGGGATGAAGAAGACAGCGTTGCGGCGGTAGTGTCATCGGCGTTTCTGATGGATTCATAGGAGACCATCTGCCGGTCAATTTCAGTGGAGCGCTGATCAAGTCCATCGACGGTTGTTTTTACTTCCACCAGAGAATTCACCAGATTACGCCACTGCGGTTGCATGGCACCGAGTAACTTGTGTCGTTCCAGTGTTGATTTACGGTAGGCTTTCTGCGTTTCCTTGTGTGCTTTCTCAAGCGTATTTCCAATGTTATCGAGAATGCTACAGACCGTTGCATCACCAGTACGCGGAATAGCGGCGATTGAATCGACTGCTTCGAGCCAGGCTGGAGGTAATGGCGGCGCATCGGTGGCTGCCTGGTAATCCTCTTCAATCCTGTCAATGGTATCGGAGATCTGACGATGTAATGCCGGATAGGCACCGAGATCACGTGTAACAACAGCATTGACTCGATGAAATTCACGTTCGATGGTGCGCTCAGAGGCTTCTCTTCCGAGAGCCAGCAAGACCTCTTTATTCCGGCACTGCAGGTTTTTCCCGAGCTGGCCCAAGGATGCGGCAAACAGTCGACAGGCAGCATATATTGCTCGGCCGGTAGATCGGATCAGGTTATGCGCTGGTTGACGCCCCAGGTAAGCGACAAACACCAGTATTGCAAGCCAGATTGTGGCGGATAAGCCGATCTGATTTGACCAGACGGTCAGGATTTCATTAAACATGGGTTACCTCGATTTTCTTTAAGTTGCAGAGAATTTAGTGAGGCGCTGTGAAAAATCGGTGAAAATTGCAGAAAACCCGGAATAAAGCGCTATAAAT
>QIJI01000061.1 GCA_003231795.1 Gammaproteobacteria bacterium | reverse complement strand
CGACTCGGCGAAATCAGGCACCCGTTAAGCCGCTACCAATTATCCAACGGAGAACGTCGTATGCGCGTTGACCCGGAAGGGAAAAGTGCCTGCAGCCGAATTAATGTAATACACGGCTCAGATTTATTTAGTGTCATTCAGGTGGAACTAATTACCGGTCGCACCCATCAGATTCGAGTCCATTGTCAATCCGAAGGACATGAAATTGCCGGTGATAACAAGTACGGTGACGCTGAGTTTAATCGTCAGATGCGCGGAAAAAATATCAGGCGGCTGATGTTGCATGCTACCAGCCTGGAATTGCCCCGGGGCGAGTACAACCCGGAGCTGGTGATTAATGCGCCATTACCGCAGGAATTTGAAATTTTGATTTCTAACCCCAATTAGTGCCCTATCAACCTTACGAGGCCCGACATGGCTGAATTTGAATCAAACTACGAGCAGAGTTCCCGCTCTGCACAGAATAAATCACAGGCAATCGTTGACCGACTGGTCTTCGCTGCCCTTAAAGAGCAAACCCGCGCACGGCGCTGGCGTATATTTTTCATGTCCTTTTTTGTTATTTACCTCAGTGTCGTAACCGTTGTTTTGATGTCGGGTCCCGGCAAAGGATTTGCCAGTGGCAATGCGTCCGATAGCGAAAAGCATACGGCGTTGGTACGACTGGACGGTATCATCGCTGCCGGTGAGGCGGCCGGCTCGGAGAATGTCATCCGCGGGCTCAAGGCGGCTTTCGAGCATATCAACACGGCCGCTGTTGTTCTCGAAATAAATTCCCCCGGAGGCTCGCCGGTACAGTCAGCCTATATATTCGACGAAATTAGACGACTCAGGGAAAAACATGAATCGACTCCGATTTACGCGGTTGTTTCTGATATCGCAGCCTCGGGTGGTTATTTTGTAGCGGCAGCAGCAGACAAGATTTATGTCAATCCATCCAGTCTTGTGGGCTCGATCGGTGTACGTATGGATGCGTTTGGTTTTGTCGAGATGATGAAAAAGCTGGGGATTGAAAGACGCCTGCTGGTCGCAGGTGAAAATAAAGGCCTGCTCGATCCATTTCTGCCCGAACACGCGGCACAAAAGGCACATTTGCAAGCAATGTTGAACGAAGTTCATGCGAATTTTATAACAGCCGTGAAACAGGGCAGGGGTGAACGTCTGTCCCAAAGCGATGAACTATTCAGCGGGCTAATCTGGAGCGGCGAAAAAGCCCTGTCACTGGGACTGGTCGACGCCTACGGTACAACCCGTAGCATTGCTCGTGAACTTGAAGCTGAAACGATTGTCGATTTTACTCCGAAGACGCGATTACTGGACCGGATTGCCGAACGAGTTGGGGCCAGTTTCGGGAAATCGATTAGTGCCTCTTTACTCGGCAATCTGAAAATACAATAAAGGGCCGAATATAGAGTCTGTCCGGTCAACCCGAAAGGTTCCTAGCCCGGACTAGACTACTTTAACCCCGACCTTTTCCAGCATTTCGATCAGGCGTAACAGTGGCAGGCCAATTAATGCGCTCGGATCATCACCGCGCATTTTGCTGAACAGACAGGCGCCATAGGCTTCCGATTTGAAACTACCGGCACAATGGTAGGGTTGCTCGACTTCGAGATAGTGCTCGAGTTGTGCGTCACTCAATTGCCGGAAATCGACTTCGTACAGAACATCGTCGACATCACAAAAACCAGTCTCCGGTTTAATCACGCAAAGCCCCGTGTGGAATACCACGGTTCTGCCCTGCGCGTCTTTTAATTGTTGCAGCGCACGCTCGTGAGTTCCGGGTTTTCCAAGAATCTGCTGATCGAGCAAGGCGCATTGATCCGAGCCGATAATGACAGCGCCCGGATAATGTTCGGCAACACAACTTGCCTTTTCTTGCGCCAGTCGGGTTACGTAATCTGATGCACTTTCGCCAGATTTAATCGACTCGTCAATATCCGGAGAATGACAACTGTAGTCCAGTTGCAATCGATCCAGTAACTGCCTGCGAAAGGGTGAACTACTGGCCAGAATGATTTCAGTATGCAATGGCTAAATTCCGTCTATAAATTCGTTAGTAAAACAACAAGATCCTTGCCCGGATTATTTACCGCAGCAATTTGGGTGGCGAAGTATATTACAACCCCTGTATTGATGTCATAACCCTGTGATTTAAGGGCTTTTTGCATGGACATTGTTATCCACAAGCCTGTAGAATCGCCGCCTTATGCAGGACAAGTTGCGTAGGCAGTATCAGGTTGACAGGGAAGTGTCCCGAAACGGTTATTTCGAGGGGGAAATATCACTTTCAAATCTGAGTCGTGTAACCGAAATGCTGCATCCGGATTTCGACGTAGAACACAGCCGGGTTACGCTGAAATTCGAGTTTTTACGTAATGAGTTCGATTTACCCCTGATCGATGGGCAATTGGATACCAGACTTGTGCTGGAATGCCAACGCTGCCTTGGATCATTGGAAAAACGAGTGCTGCAGGATTTCCGCCTGATGATAGATGCCAGTGATGAACTGGTTCAGGAAAGCAGCCTGGACACATTGTACAGCGACGATGGTTATATCGACATTGTCGAAGTGGTTGAAGACGAGTTAATTCTCGGCATCCCACTAGTAGTAATGCACGAAGATGAATGGTGCAACGAACATTTACCTTCCCCGGATTCGTCCGAGGCAGCAGTTAAAGAAAACCCGTTTTCAGTTTTGAAACAACTGAAAACCACAGATTAAGCTAACTGGAGATACCAATGGCAGTTCAAAAAAGTCGAAAAACCCCGTCCAGACGCGATATGCGGCGCTCGCATGACGCGCTGGGTAGCCCGACCCTTTCGATCGAACCTACAACAGGCGAAACCCATCGTCGGCACCATATCAGCGCCGATGGTTATTACAAGGGACGTCAGGTAATAGCTGATAAGGTTGTCGAAGAAGAAGACGACGACGAGTAGATTTGTCTGGTTCAACCATTGAATATGGATGGTAATACGGGCGGGAATACCGCCCGTATTCATTTTGGACAGGATGTAAATGTCACATAAAATCATAGCGCTTGATGCCATGGGTGGCGATCACGGACCACAGGTTACCGTGGGTGCTGCCAAACAGGCCCTGCAGGAAATTCCCGACCTGCAACTGGTGCTGGTTGGTAACGAGGCGCTGATAAAGTCCGAACTGAGCAACAACGGCTTATCCTCCGAGTCCCGCATCCGCATTCACCATAGCTCAGAAGTAGTTGATATGGATGAATCACCTACGGCCGCGCTCAAGAAGAAAAAGGATTCATCGATGCGGGTCGCGATAAACCTGGTTAAAGACGGTGAAGTACAGGCCTGTGTCAGTGCCGGCAATACCGGTGCTTTAATGGCAACCAGCAAATTCGTTCTCAAAACCATCCGCGGAGTAAGTCGGCCCGCGATTTGTACTGTATTGCCGGGCATTGAGGGGCATTCTTACATGCTGGACCTTGGTGCAAATCTCGAATGTACGCCGGAAAACCTTGCCGAGTTCGCTTTGATGGGATCGATTCTGGCGCAGTCAGTAGACGGAATAAAGTCGCCCAGCATCGGCCTGCTCAACATCGGCTCAGAGGCGATCAAAGGCAGCGAAACAGTCAAGCGGGCCAGTCAGTTAATTTCGGATAGCCGCCTGAATTACTACGGTTTTGTCGAAGGAGACGATATTTACAAGGGAACTGTCGACGTTATCGTTACCGATGGATTTGTTGGCAATGTATCTCTCAAGACGGGTGAAGGCCTGGCTGCACTGGTCAATCATGTTTTACGCACCGAGTTTAGTCGTAACTGGATGACCCGCCTGGCAGCGATTTGTGCGATGTCGGTATTATCGTCTATTAAACGTAAACTCGATCCCAGGAAATATAATGGGGCAAGCCTGCTGGGTCTCAATGGTATAGTGATAAAGAGTCATGGCAGCGCCGACTCCAGTTCCTTTTTGAACGCTATTAAAATCGCCAGTATCGAAATCGAAAATGATGTCCCGCAACGGATTTCGAACGCAATCGAAAGTTATTTCAACCAGGCAGAGGAAGCAGTTATATGACCTATGCTCGAATTATTGGCACGGGTGGTTACCTCCCCGAACAGGTTATGACCAATCATGATCTGGAAAAAATTGTCGATACTTCAGATCAATGGATAAAAGAGCGTACCGGTATCGAACAACGCCACATTGCCGGTGATAAAGAGACCACCGTAGATCTCGCCGAAAAAGCCTCGCTCGCCGCTATTGAATCCGCCGGCATTGACGCTTCGGAAATCGATCTGATCATTCTCGCAACTTCTACCCCCGATAAAATCTTTCCCAGTTCCGCCTGTATTTTACAGGCCAGACTGGATATCCACGGCTGTCCGGCATTCGATATTCAGGCTGTCTGCACCGGGTTTGTATACGCGCTGGCGATTGCCGAAAAATTCATCAAAACAGGCAGCGCGAAAACAGCATTGGTAGTTGGGGCCGAAGTTTTTTCCCGCATTTTGAACTGGAATGATCGTGGCACCTGCGTTTTATTTGGAGACGGGGCTGGCGCGGTAATACTGGCGGCCGACGAAGAAACCGGAATTCTGTCTTCTCATATTCATGCTGACGGCAAGTACGAAAATTTACTGTGGGTACCATATGGTATTTCTGACGGTTTTGAGGAAGTCAAAAAAGGCAACGCCTATGTTGAAATGCGCGGCAACGAAGTCTTCAAAATGGCGGTTAATACCCTGGGAAGAATTGTTGACGAAACGCTTGCCGCCAATCATATGATGAAGTCTGATATCGACTGGCTGGTTCCACACCAGGCGAATATCAGAATCATCAAAGCGACCGCCAAAAAACTGAAGATGTCGATGGATCAAGTTGTTGTTACCGTCAACAGGCATGGCAATACTTCCGCTGCATCGGTTCCGCTGGCACTGGATGTAGCGGTGCGCGATGGGCGCATCAAGAAAAATGAATTGTTGCTGCTGGAAGCATTTGGCGGTGGTTTTACCTGGGGGTCGGTGCTACTACGTTACTAGCAGGCTGTCAGACTCCTGAGCCTGACTTACAGCGAGTAGGATAGCTGTGTTATGATCACTGCAGATCATCAGGTGCAACATGATAACGATATTACTCACCGACGACCATGCTCTGGTACGTACCGGCATCCGGCACCTGCTGGAAGACAGCGGGCAGATCAGGATTGTCGGCGAAGCAAATTGTGGTGAAGAAAGCATCAAGCTGTCGCAGGAGCTAAATCCGGACGTCATATTAATGGATGTTAAT
>QIJI01000303.1 GCA_003231795.1 Gammaproteobacteria bacterium | reverse complement strand
ACGATATTTGTCGATGAGGCGAATGAACTGCTGGAAATGAGCGACAACACGCTGCACGAGTGGTCGCGTCAGCCGGTCGATGATGAGTCTGGTAGCTACGATTACAGCGCGGTGATGGAATTACAGCGCTATCTGCACACCCTTAAAGGTGGCGCACGCATGGCCGAACTCAAAGAAATAAGCGATTTATCGCATGAGATGGAATCGATGTTCATCGCGGTTATCGATGGGCGGGTTGAGAAAAATGATGACCTGGTCGAATTGCTGAAAGACTGCTTTGATTTGTTGCATAAGCAGGTGGTTGAAGCACAGGAAGGTAATTCTACCAGTGATTCGGTTGATCAGGTTCAGATGTTGAAAAATCTGCGCCGTGGCGATAGCGATGACCTGACCGACGATTCGATGGGTGAAAACTTCGATATGGATAGCGAAGATATTGATATCGTCAGTGCAAATTTGCCGGGCGAACCCCTGTCCGGGCTCGATCGACCTTCGCAGGATGTCATTAAAGTCCGTTCGGATTTACTCGATAACCTGGTTAATTCCGCTGGCGAAGTCAGTATTTACCGAGCCCGCATGGAACAGCAGGTAGCCGGTCTTGGCTCTTATCTGGGCGAGCTGGGCCAGACTATATCGAGACTCAAGGGCCAGTTACGAAGTCTCGAAGCCGAAACCGATACCCAGATTCACTTCAGTCATCGCGCAGAGTCGGGCAGCGTTGGTGAATTTGATCCGTTGGAAATGGATCGCTACACCATGATTCAGGAGCTGTCGCGCAGTTTGAGCGAATCGGTCAATGACCTGTCAAGCCTGCAGGGTATGCTGGGTGACCAGGTCAAAGACTCCGAGACGCTGTTGCTGCAGCAGTCGCGCGTAAATACCGAATTACAGGATGGCCTGATCAAAAGCCGCATGGTTAAATTTTCGGGTCTGTTATCGCGCTTGCGTCGCCTGGTTCGACAAAGCAGCCAGGAATTGGGTAAAAAGGCAGAATTGGCAATTACCGGTGAAGAAAACGAGGTCGATAATAAAGTGCTCGACCGGATGGTAGCGCCGCTGGAACATATTATTCGAAACGCGCTGTCGCATGGTATCGAAACCCCGGTAGAACGAGTCAAAAAGGGCAAGCCCGAAATCGGTGAAATAGCGATTGATATTACCCGCGCCGGATCCGACATCGTTATCAGCGTCAGTGATGATGGCGCCGGAGTGAACATTGAAAAAGTGCGCAGTCGGGCAATTCAGCTGGGCCTGCTGGATAAAGATCAGCAGGTCACTGACGCGGATCTGGTTCAATATATTCTCGAACCCGGATTTAGTACCGCCGAACATGTAACCCAGCTCTCGGGGCGTGGTGTGGGCATGGACGTGGTCGATATCGAAGTGAAACAGCTCGGTGGTACCTTGCAGATCGAGACAACGCCGCAGGGAACATCCTTCGTTGCCCGATTACCGTTTACCCTGTCAATCAATCAGGCGATTCTGGTCAGAACAGGTGACGAAATTTATGCCATTCCATTGATCAATATCGAAGGTATAACCCGCCTCGAAACAAACCGGATGATTGAGTACTACCGTGAGGAAGACCCTGAGCTGGAATACGCCGGGCAACGTTTTGCACTGCATCACCTGTCAAAACTGGTTGGAGCAGGAGCCCAGTTTCGTCCGACGACTGAAAACGACAAGCAGGCGATTATTCTGGGTCGTTCCGGTGATATCAGGGTTGCACTGCATGTCGATGAAATAATTGGTAATCGGGAAATTGTAGTCAAGACTCTGGGCAAGCAACTGAGTCAGGTCAAGGGCCTGTCCGGTGCCAGTATCCTGGCCGATGGCAGCGTGGTGTTGATCCTGGATGTTGGTGGCCTGATGCGTCAAAGCACCAGCAACGCTGTCAGAATTGTTTATCAGGCGGACGAATCCCAGGCTGCTAAAGAACGCAATATTGTCATGGTGGTTGACGACTCGATTACGATGCGCCGGGTAGCGAGCAAGTTGCTCGAACGTCACAACTACGAGGTAGTGACCGCCAAAGACGGAGTCGATGCGCTGGCCCAATTACAGGACGCGCAACCTGATGTCATGTTGCTGGATATTGAAATGCCCCGTATGGATGGCTTCGAATTGGCCACGCACATGCAAAATGAAGAAGCCTTCTCACGTATCCCGATCATTATGATTACCTCGCGAACCGGAGAAAAACATCGTGATCGGGCATTTGAAATCGGTGTCACCAATTACATGGGTAAGCCCTACCAGGAAGCCGAGTTGATTGAAAACATAAAAACTGCACTGGGCGTTAGTTAGGGAATTCGACGATGAGTGAGAAACCTACCTCGGTCCGATGCATGCTGCTGCCGCTGACTTCGCTGAACTTGCTGGTGCCCAATTCGGCGGTTGCAGAAATAATCGGCTACTCGACGCCACGAGCGCTGTCCAATACCAGTGACTGGTTTGGCGGCGTGGTACTTTGGCGTGGGGTTTATGTTCCGGTGGTAGCGGTTGAACAAATGTGCAAAGTCGATACCGCGCAGCTAAGCCCGCGAGGCCGAATAGCGATTGTTTATAACCCCGAAAAAGACCCCGAATTACCCTATCTCGGTATTCAAATGCAGGATATTCCGCGCGCATACCTGGCCGAGAGCGATAGCATGGAGTCCGGCAATGACGATGGCATTAATGAATATCTGTTATCCCGCGTCGATGATGACCAACTGGATCGCGCGATCCCGAATCTCGACAAAATTATTGCAGCTCTAAAAACTGAATTCAATCAGCAACGCATCGAAGAACTGGCCAGATAACTACTGCTTCCCCATATCCCCGAGCATTGCCTGCGCCAGTGTCAGCGCAACGGTTGCCGCAGTCTCGGTACGAAGTACCCGAGGACCGAGGCTTACCGGTTGATACCCGTGATTGGTAGCCGTTTCAATTTCAGATTTATTGAGCCCGCCTTCCGGCCCGAGCAAAATAGCGATGTCTGTTATCCCGGGGGCCAAGAAACCAGTCATCGGCGGAGCATCGAATGCAAGTAGCAGCTTGACCGGGGCATTGGACGAATCGATGGCTGATTTAAGCGACTGTTGGAATTCGATGGTAGGCAACAAGCTCCGGCCACATTGTTCGCAGGCGCTGATTGACACCCCCCGCCAATGGGCCAGCTTTTTATCCAGTAGTGATTTATTTATTGGAGACTGGCTACGTTCGGCATTGAATAAAACTATTTTACTGACGCCGAGTTCGGTCGTTTTCTGAATCATCCAGTCCATATGATCGCTGCGACCGAGCCCCTGTATGATTTCCGTCTGTATTTGTGATTCAGTAGCGGTCGCAGAAGCGCTGACAATTCGCGCGCTTAGTTTTTTACCCTGCATCTGGAGCGTGGCGTGGTAGTCGATTGCTTCAAGGCCATTAAACAAAACCACGTTTGCGCCTGATGCCAGGCGCAACACGTGATTGAGGTAGTGACTACGAGCCTTGTCGATAGCAATTTCATCGCCAACGACAAGGGGTACTCCGATATAGACGCGAGATATCCGCACAGCCGCAGGCGGTTCGACTAATAGCGGTAAGCTTCGGGCTTGTAAGGGCCTTCAATCTTGACGTCGATGTAGTCAGCCTGCTCCTGCGTGAGCGTGGTTAACTTTGCCCCTATTTTGTCGAGATGCAGACGCGCCACTTCTTCGTCCAGTTGCTTGGGCAAAACATAAACTTCGTTCGCATATTTTCCCGGATTGCAGAAGATTTCCATTTGTGCCAGTACCTGGTTGGTAAAGGAATTCGACATAACGAAACTCGGATGGCCGGTGCCACAGCCGAGGTTTACCAGTCGGCCTTCAGCCAGCAAAATGATGCGACGGCCATCAGGAAGAATAATGTGGTCCACCTGGGGTTTGATATTTTCCCATTCGTACTCCTTCATTTGAGCCACCTGGATTTCGTTATCGAAATGCCCGATATTGCACACGATCGCCTGATTTCTCATCTGATCCATGTGCTCCTTGCGGATGACGTCGAAGTTACCGGTGGTGGTTACAAAAATGTCAACCTGCGAACAGACGTCGTCCATGGTAACAACGCGATAACCTTCCATCGCAGCCTGCAGCGCGCAAATCGGGTCGATTTCAGTAACCCAGACGTTGGCGCCAAGGCCTTTCAGTGACTGGGCGCAACCTTTACCCACGTCGCCATAACCCAGAACCAGCGCCACCTTACCTGCAATCATCACGTCGGTTGCACGCTTGATACCGTCGACCAGTGATTCGCGACAGCCATAAAGATTGTCGAACTTCGATTTGGTGACAGAGTCATTAACGTTGAAAGCCGGGAAAGGAAGCTCGCCGCGTGCCTGCATCTGGTAAAGACGATGCACGCCGGTGGTGGTTTCTTCGGTGACACCCTTGATATTTTTCTGGATAGTTGAATACCAGTTCGGTGATTCAGCCAGTTTTGCCTTGATCGCTGCAAATGCGATGGTTTCTTCTTCGGTACCCGGGTTATCGAGTACTGAAATATCCTGTTCCGCGCTGGCACCGAGGTTGATCAGCATAGTGGCATCACCACCATCATCGAGAATCATGTTCGGGGTCCCACCGTCATGCCATTGCATGATATTGTGGGTGTACTGCCAGTAATCCTCGAGCGTTTCACCTTTGAATGCGAAAACCGGTACTCCAGATTCGGCAATCGCCGCAGCGGCGTGGTCCTGGGTTGAAAAAATGTTGCACGAAGCCCAGCGTACTTCAGCGCCGAGCGCGACCAGGGTTTCGATCAAAACTGCGGTTTGAATGGTCATGTGCAGTGATCCGGCAATGCGGGCGCCTTTCAGCGGCTGCTCGTTACCATACTTGCTGCGCAGTGATACCAGGCCGGGCATCTCGGTTTCGGCGATCGCAATTTCTTTACGACCCCAGGAAGCGAGAGAAATGTCGGCTATTTTGTAATCGTCTTTAGCGATGTCGGGGGTGTTGCCACTCATAAATAATCTCCAAACTATTTATGAGCGCAGTTCATTTGATCCTGTGGGCGAGCCTGGCGGTAAAGCTGTCGCAGCGCTCCTCGCACACAAGTCCCGGATCCATGTTCCAGGGGGACGGGTATTTTAGTCAAAAAGAAAAATCTGTCAAACCAATCAAACCCGAATGGCAGTTACTTAAGGAGCCTCTGATCAATTCATGAATGAACGTGTTGTGAGAATGACCAATTTCTGCGTTGTGAAACTTAGCAATAGTCCTGCTATTACTTGCGTTTCACGCCTTGAACTGAACGGTCCGACGCTTCGGCATTTTGAATCACAACCCGATTCATCCAGAATTAATCAGA
>QIJI01000325.1 GCA_003231795.1 Gammaproteobacteria bacterium | reverse complement strand
CACTCCGAGGCCGACGATGATAGTCGACATCAGCATTCCGGGAATCGCGAGTATCAGTATCGGCGGCAGGTCCTGATGTAACTGGCGGGTATCGATGCTATAGCCAGATTCAAATATCAATGCCGGCAGAAAAACAAATAACATGACTTCCGGTCCCAGCTTGAAACTGGTCAACAGCGCAAGCGGCGGCCAGGTTTGCGCCACGCCACCCAGTATAATTCCGACAATGACGAGTAATATAGTATGTGGCAGCCGAATTTTGCGGGCGACGCCGGTCAGGAGCATGGCGATGCCCAGGAGTATTACCAGTACCGTGATGACTTGGTCAGCAGGCATTGCGATTTAGGATCCTGGCTTGAGGCAGCCTTCGCAGTGTATCAATATCAGCACCAAAGATCTGAAAATTGATGCCAGCCAGGGTAATTGCAAATAGTAAATCTATTGGGTATTACCTGAACCCGTAGATTCAAGTTTTATTTATTGATTGTTGTTGATCAATACCCCCGCTTGATCTATGTTGGCAGGTGAGGAATACAGGTAAAGGAATACCCATGACAATCCGACACTGGCCACAGGCCGAAAAACCCCGCGAAAAACTGATTAGTCGAGGTGCGTCCGCGCTATCCGACGCAGAGTTACTGGCGATATTTTTACGCACCGGAACCTATGGTCTGACCGCGGTCGACCTGGCGCGGCAACTACTCACCGATTTCGGCTCGCTACGACGCATACTCGATGCTGATGCCAACACATTTTGTCAACGCAAGGGGCTTGGAAAAGCCAAGTATGCTCAATTGCAGGCGGCACTTGAAATCTCTCGGCGCCATATGGCTGAAAATCTTGAGCGTTCGGACTGTCTCACTGATTCGAAACAAACCCTGAGTTACCTGCAGGCACAGCTACGCGATTACGACTACGAAGTCTTTGCCTGTCTGATGCTGGATAATCGAAACCGGGTGATCGCGCTGCGGGAAATGTTTCGCGGCACTATCGATGGCGCCAGTGTTTATCCCCGTGAAGTTGTGAAACAGGCATTGGCGGACAATGCTGCCGCAGTAATCCTCGCGCATAATCACCCTTCCGGCGTGTGCGAGCCCAGTCAGGCAGATATCAGAATCACCGAACAGTTGAAAAAGGCACTGGCGCTGGTTGATATCCGTGTGCTGGATCACGTGATTGTCGGAGACGAGGTTATCTGCCTTTCCGAACAAGGGTTGGTTTAACGGGAACCTCAGAACAATTCATCCTGAATTGTCAGAAGAGCCACTAACTGGACAATATACGCCAATGGCGTATAAGTAATAAAATAATTATTATTGAAACGAGCGTATTTACCAAACTCATCTGAGTAGTTGATGATCACCAAATACGCAAGTCAGTATCGAGAATCCAGGGCAGCCCCATGCGGCCAAGCGCCTCGAGAAGCTCAATAGAAACGAAGACGTATCCACCAAAACTGATTACACTCAAAAAGTCACTGACACAATAAAACTAGAGAACGACTATGCGTGCCGCCAACGATATTAAAAAAGCCTTACACAACCTCGCTGATCAATTACCGGACGATGCCACCTGGAAAGATATCGCCTATGAAGCCTATGTCCGACAGGAAATCGAAGCTGGACTGGCAGAAGCTGAACGCGGCGAGTTTGCCCGCGAAGAAGAAGTGAAAGATACCTTCAAAAAATGGGGCGTCCAGATTGAAGCTTAAATGGACAAAGCAAGCACTGGAACAACTGAAGACCGCACACAATTACATCGCTGAAGAAAACCCAGTCGTTGCCCAGATAGTAGCAACGCGCATTTGGGATGCCACCGAAACACTACTGACACAACCCGAAATCGGGAGGCTGGGACGCATCGCCGGCACCCGTGAATGGGTGATTGGGAAAACGCCCTACCTACTGGCCTATGCGATTAAGGGCGACACCGTACAAATTTTACGAGTCATACACAGCAAACAACGCTGGCCGGAAATCCTGCACTAACAACATTGTCCAAATCTGAGTTAATGCAAACAGGTTTGGTAACCTGATATAGAATCTGGATCACGTGATTGTCGGAGACGAAGTTATCTGCCTTTCCGAACAAGGGTTGGTTTAACTATTTTCTCTAACCATTCAGTTACTTTTTCGGTTTCGAGAGGACGGCTGACATAGTAACCCTGAACATAGTCGCAATTCATATCCCTGAGCAACTCATAAACTTCCAGCGTCTCGACACCTTCGGCAACAACTTTGAGATCGAGTGTATGGGCGAGTTCAATTGTCGCCTTGACGATTAACCGGTCATCATCGCTGGACACAATATCCTTAACAAAGGACTGGTCAATTTTAAGCTTTTCGACCGGCAATTCCTTGAGATAAGTGAGGGATGCCTGTCCGGTACCAAAGTCATCGATCGCAAGGGACAGGCCCATTACTCCGAGATGCGCCAACACTTCGATGACTTCATCCGGGTCCTGCATAATTTGACCCTCGGTAATCTCGATCACTATTTGCGCTGGACGAATAGAGTATTTTTGCAGGCAGGCCTCGATGCGATCGGGCAACTGGCGATCATGCAGATCGATCATCGACAGGTTAATGCCGACAGCAATATCATAAACACCACATTCCTTGACGAAATTACAGGCGCTTTCAAAAATCCAGTTAGTCAGCGGCTTGATTAAATTATTCTGTTCAGCGAGTTTGATGGTGCGCTCTATCGATACCTCGTGTTTCTTCGGATCCTTCCAGCGTAACAGCGCTTCCAGGTACACGGTTTCATGACCATGGAGATCGACCACCGGCTGATATACCAGCTTCAACTGATGTTGGTCGATCGCTCGGCGCAAGCCCTGAATCAGGCTGAATCCGGAGGTGTCAGTGGTTTCATCTGCATCGAGCGAAAATACAATTGGCCAGTCGCTTTTTTCTGATTCAACCAGCGCTTCGCTGGCCTTTTGATACAGGCTTTCGAGATCGATTGCATGATCGGGATAAATCGATACGCCCACGCCAGCGCTGAGATTGAACTCACGGCCATGCACCTGATAGCGCCGGGTTACCGACAGGTAAATCTTTTCGATCAGGGTATTGAGCTGACCTCGCTCCAGGGTGCCTAGCAGGAGGGCAAACAGGTTTCTCTCAAAACGAGCGATATTATCGGTTTCACGCAAACCTTCGCGCATACTCTCGGCAACCTTTTTGAGTAGTGCATCAGCAATGAACTGGCCTCGTAGCTGAGCGATTTCGTCCAGGCCGTGGATATCAACCAGTACCAGCGCATACTTGCGCGCATCGCGTTTGCTTTCGCGAATCGCCTGTGAAAGTCGGTCCTCAAAGATTACACGGCTGCTCAATCCGGTGACTGGATCGCGTCTGGCCAGTTTTCGCAGTACATCAAGGTATCGCTGCATTACTTTCAAACCCGGTTCGAGCGGTTCCACTTCGGAATCCCCGATTTCCTGATTACTGGTCGCGGTTAGTCGCATCTGCTCGACCAGATGATAAAGCGGTTTGAGTATTTGATAATGCAGCAACATGAAAACCAGCATTGCCGCGCTCAGCAATACAGCAAGGACCAATAAGACCTGCAAACTGAACAGCTCCCAGAAAGAATGTAATGGCAGGTAGAGATGCAGTTGACCATAGGTTGCGAACTCATCACCCATTGGAATCGCCACGCGTTGGCTATTTCCGCCAACTGGTTTGAACTCTTCGTATTGAATGCCCGATTCGTCGCTGCTGATACGCTGCAGATTTCGATACGACAATCCTGAAAACCTGGAGATGAAGCTGAAATAATCCATACTAATCAACAGTAGCGAAGCCTTTTTACCAGTCCCGACCTTACCGGCAACTTCGAGCAATACCTTTTCACCCACGCGACAACTGGTAACTTTTGGGATCTGGAATTTAGTTAAATCACTTCGGCGAACTTGCTTCGGTTGCATACATCCCGGTTTTTGCGCTCGTGATACTGCCCTGCCTTGCTCACTAAAATTAATCAGGCTAACCGCCCAGATTTCCGGGTTACGTTGATAATAATTTCCAAGAAAGGATTGAAACTTGCCGGCATCTTCGGGAGATTTAACCATCGAGTTAATCAGATAAAATTGCGAGCGTAGCCATAGTTTCTGATTTTGTTGTAGCTGCAGCACCTGCGCGTGCCAGTTACGCTGAAATGACTCCGCGTTTTGCTGATTTTGACGATCGACAATAACGATTAAAGATACACACCAGATAATAAACATCAGTAGTACCAGCGCTGCGATCAGTCCGCCGCTGAAATACGAAATATTTATTCTCAAAGCCCGCATCGCATCACTCGATATTCTGTACCTGTTCGCGCATCTGTTCGATCAACACCTTAAGGTCGACCGCCAGTTGCGTGGTGGCGCTATCCTGGGATTTTGACCCCAGCGTGTTTGCCTCCCGATTGAGCTCCTGCATCAGAAAATCGAGCCGCCGCCCGACCGCTTCATCGCGCTCGAGTACGTTCAACACCTCGGCGATATGGGTATCGAGTCGATCCAGCTCCTCATCAACATCGAGTTTCTGCGCCAGCATCACCAGCTCCTGCTCGAGACGGTTTTCGTCGGCAGTTTCACGCCACTGCTTAAATTTCTCATCCAGATTGGCCTCCCATTTACGGCGCAACGCAGCCATCATTTCAGGACGGTGCTTGCGCAGCTCGTTGACGATTTCGCTGATCTGACTACAACGACTGCGAATCAATTCCTCGAGCGCCGCTCCTTCGGTATCGCGCCCTTCGATCAACTGTTCGAGCGCCGATTTGAGACAGGTCAGTGCGAGCTCATTAAATACCGACAAATCGCGCTCAGCATCGCTAATAACACCGGGCCAGCCAAGGATATCGGAAACCGACAACTTTCTACCCTCGTGCACGATGTTAAGCACCTGCTGCTCGACTTCTCGAAGCTTCATCACAATTTCGGAATTCAGGTTGATTTCCCCCTGCTGCTCCTGATCCAGCTTGTAACGTAGTCCGAGGTCGACTTTACCGCGCGTCAGGTAGGTCCCCAGTAACTTGCGAATTTCGGGTTCCAGTTGCCTGAATTCATCCGGAAGCCTGATGGCAGATTCCAGATAGCGATGATTGACCGATCTGAGCTCCCAGATTATCGCACCGGCTTCGTTGCTCTGCTGTACCCGCGCAAAGGCGGTCATGCTTCGTATCACGTTAATTTCCAGGTTACATTAATAGAACCTCTGATAAATCAGAGTTTCCCAGGCAATCATCATAGCTCATTTTGCACTTTCTCCTAACCCGGACAATTCACAAACATGTACGTGCCCTTGCTTGTTCTTTGATTTTACAGGAAATTATCCTCAATCGACCGGATCAATAAGTCCG
>QIJI01000177.1 GCA_003231795.1 Gammaproteobacteria bacterium | reverse complement strand
GTAATCAGGCGATGATCTGGGACTGTCTGCGACTCGCAGGTATCGAAGATCGAATCGAGGGTTACGGCCGTCTATTCAGGGAGTTCTAGTGATTCGGCCAATCTCTACTAAACCGGAAATTTCATAAATTTGCGCGAAGATCGCGCAGACCTTGGTTTTCAATGAGAAATGGGATTTCACAAGGAAATTACCGAAGAAGTCTCGTATCAATGATTCCGGGCGCCTGAGGACCTCGGTGCCCCTTGTGGGTGAATATTCCTTGTGGAATCAATGGGCAAGCGAGATCGTGCACAATTTATGAAATTTCCGGGCTAACCCGGATTGATTATTTTATCGTAGCGGCCGATTTTCCGTCTGCCAGCCCAAGCTCGATCTCGTCACCCTGGGTCAGTTGTTTGATCGATGTTACCAGTTTTTCATTCTTGCTGACGGTGGCAAAACCCCGCGCAAGTGTTTTCAACGGGCTCAGCGTATCCAGCGTTCGGCTGTTTAGCGAAAGTTGGTGTCGGCACAACAGTAACTTTTGTCGCACCGCGTCCTGATGGTCGATTATTAGCCTTTGTACCTGCTGCTGATAATTATCGATCGATTTTTTCGGGTTGAGCTGTATCAGCGAACTTTGAATCAATTTAAAACGGTAAGCTTGCTGGCTGAGCTGGTAGCTGGAATGCTTCAGCAGCGATTCGACGGCATGCGTCAGGCGCAATTTGAATTGTTCAAACTGTCGTGTTGGATGTTGCTGGTCGAGGCTCTTGAGCAGGTAACCCAGGCGATCCCGGGACTGGTCGAGACGCAGAGTCAGTTGCCCCAGTAGTCGCGATACCTGGTCATCCAGACTCTGCATCAGTTCGTTGCGGTCAGGTGTTATGGTCTCGGCTGCCACCGAAGGTGTCGGTGCGCGCAGGTCGGCAACAAAGTCTGCAATGCAAAAATCGATCTCATGCCCGACCCCGCTGACAATCGGAATCGGGAAAGCCGCAATGGCTCGTGCCAGCGCTTCATCGTTAAAACACCACATGTCTTCGAGAGAACCGCCACCACGAACCAGCAAGACGACATCGCAGTGGGATGTCTCCACCTGCTTTAACGCCTGAATTATCTGTGCCGCTGCCTTTTCACCCTGAACGGGTGTTGGAAAAACCAGTACCGGAATATGGGGAGCCCGCCTTCCAATCACCGAAAGAACATCACGGATTGCCGCTCCGGTGGCAGAAGTGACCAACGCAATTTTCTTTGGATGCGGCGGGATTTCTTTTTTCAGGGCGGCATCAAACAGACCTTCGCCTGCCAGCTTTGCCTTCAGTTGCTCGTAACGCCGCATCAGTTCACCGACGCCGGCATCTTCGAGATGATCGACGATTAGCTGATAGTCGCCGCGAGCCTCGTATAATGTAACTTGCGCCCGAACCAGAACCTTTTGCCCGTTCTGCGGTTGAAAGCCGACCTGATTATTGCGTCCCTTGAACATGGCGGCCCGACACTGGGCTTTTTGGTCTTTGAGAGTGAAATACCAGTGACCGGACGCGGGGCGGACAAAATTGGAAATTTCACCCTCGACCCATAAAGTACCCATACCCCGTGTCAACATCATCTTAACCTCGGAATTTAATCCCGAAATGGTCCAGATTGCCTCGCCGCCCGGTTGTGATGATTGCATCGATAAAAATTGCCACAAAAAAGTACCGATATTCTAACCGAGACGGGCAGAATTCAATAATCCCACTTACGCTGTGCGAATCATTACTCTATAATCGCGCTTTGCAATATGCCCCCGGAGCCGCCATGCGAATCAGCCAGGAAGCCCTCACCTTCGACGATGTCTTGCTGGTTCCCGCCAAATCCGATGTTCTACCCAATGAAGCTCGCCTGAATACCCGTTTAACGCAAAGCATAGAACTTAATATTCCCCTGATTTCGGCAGCCATGGATACCGTCACCGAATCCGGTCTGGCGATTGCGATTGCGCAGGAAGGCGGTCTCGGAATCGTGCATAAAAACTTTTCCCCCGAAGAGCAGGCCGCTGAAATTGCCAGCGTTAAAAAATATGAAAGTGGGGTCATTAAAGATCCGATTACGATTTCACCTGATACGCTGGTACGCGACGTGATCAAACTGACCGAGCAGCGCAAAATTTCGGGTCTACCGGTGATTGGCAAAGATGGCTTGACCGGAATCGTGACCAGCCGTGATTTACGCTTCGAGAAGAATCTGGATCAGCCGGTCTCGTCTATTATGACGGCCAAAGAGAACCTGGTAACGGTGAAAGAGGGTGCCGAAAAGGAAGAAATTCTCGAATTGCTACACAAACATCGAATTGAACGACTGCTGGTAGTCGACAATAATGGCCAGCTCAAGGGCATGATTACGGTCAAGGATATTACCAAGTCAGCGGTTTTTCCGTTGGCCTGTAAAGACGAGTTTGGTCGCTTGCGAGTCGGTGGGGCTGTCGGAACCGGGGAAGATACCGAGACGCGAATCCGTGCGCTGATCGAGGCCGAGGTCGATGTTATCGTGGTGGATACGGCGCATGGCCACTCGCGGGGCGTTATCGAAAGGGTTGCCTGGATCAAGAAAAACTTCCCCGCGATGCAGGTGATCGGCGGTAATATCGCAACCGCAGCAGCGGCTCGTGAACTGGCCGATGCCGGTGCCGATGCGGTAAAGGTTGGCATTGGTCCCGGTTCAATCTGCACCACTCGAATCGTAGCTGGCGTCGGCGTTCCTCAAATATCTGCTATCAGCAATGTCGCGCAGGCCCTGACTGATAGCGACGTATCGGTAATCGCCGATGGCGGCATCCGTTACTCGGGAGATATCTCCAAGGCACTGGTGGCGGGCGCACATACGGTCATGATTGGCAGCATGTTTGCCGGCACCAAGGAGGCCCCGGGCGAGGTCGAGTTATTTCAGGGTCGCTCTTACAAATCCTATCGTGGCATGGGTTCGATTGCCGCAATGCAAAAAGGCTCCAGTGATCGCTACTTTCAGGCTGACAACGCCGACGAGAAACTGGTCCCTGAAGGTGTCGAAGGAAGGGTTCCCTACAAGGGTCCGCTGACAAATACCATTTACCAGTTGCTCGGCGGGGTGCGCTCAAGCATGGGTTATGTCGGCTGTCCGACCATTGACGCAATGCGAACCAAACCCGAATTTGTAAAGGTAACCAATGCTGGTATGCGCGAGTCGCATGTGCACGACGTGACGATTACCAAAGAAGCCCCGAATTACCGCGTTTAGCTATTTCTTTTGGCAGAGATTCAGATGTCCGACCTGCACGACGATAAAATCCTGATTCTGGATTATGGATCGCAATACACCCAGTTGATTGCCCGGCGGGTTCGAGAAGCCGGGGTTTACTGCGAAATTTATCCCTGGGACGTCGAATTCGAGCAGATTCGGGATTTTGGAGCGCGCGGGTTTATTCTCTCGGGTGGTCCGGAGTCCACCATAGGGGGCGAAACTCCTGAGGTGCCGTTGGAACTGTTCGATCTGGAATTACCGGTGCTGGGCATCTGTTACGGCATGCAGGCGATGGCACAGCAGCTCGGTGGGCGGGTCGAAAATGCAGGCAAGAGTGAATTTGGTTATGCCAGTGTTCGTGCGTGCGGTCATACCGAGTTGTTGCGTGATATACAGGACTATCAGACGGATGAAGGTCACGGCATGCTTGATGTATGGATGTCGCACGGTGATCGCGTGGCTGAGATTCCGCCCGGATTCAAATTAATGGCCAGCACCGAAAGTGCCCCAATCGCCGGTATCGCCGATGAATCGCGACGTATCTATGGCCTGCAATTCCATCCGGAAGTAACCCATACCAAACAGGGTGTTGCGATTTATCGCCGCTTTATTCACCATATTTGTGGCTGCGGGTCCGAGTGGACCTCGGCCAATATTATTGAATCCAGCATCGCCGATGTGCGCGCCAAAGTAGGCACCGACGAAGTGATCCTGGGTCTTTCGGGCGGGGTAGACTCATCGGTCGTGGCTGCACTCTTGCATACGGCCATTGGCGATCAGCTAACTTGCATCTTCGTCGATAATGGATTGTTGCGTTATCAGGAAGGCGATCAGGTGATGTCCCAATTTGCCGATCATATGGGCGTTCGCGTGATTCGCATCGACGCTGAAGATCGGTTTCTGGCGAAGCTTGAAGGCTTGAGCGATCCTGAAGACAAGCGTAAAGCAATCGGTAATCTGTTTATCGAAATTTTTGAAGAACAAGCCGACAAACAAAACAATGCACGCTGGCTGGCGCAGGGAACTATTTATCCCGACGTGATTGAATCTGCTGGCGCTGCCACTGGCAAGGCGCATCTGATCAAGTCACATCACAATGTCGGTGGTCTTCCCGAAGACATGAAACTTGAGCTGGTCGAGCCCTTGCGCGAGTTGTTCAAGGATGAAGTGCGCCAGATCGGAATTGAACTCGGAATTCCACGTGAAATGGTTTACCGGCATCCGTTTCCCGGTCCGGGTCTCGGGGTGCGCATTCTGGGAGAGGTCAACAAGGCTTTTGCCGATACGCTGCGGCTGGCCGATCACATATTTATCGAAGAACTGCGCAAACACGATCTGTACGACCAGGTATCGCAAGCTTTCGTTGTCTTTTTGCCGGTCAAGTCGGTGGGCGTTACAGGTGACGGTCGACGATACAATCATGTGGTTAGTTTACGTGCGGTCGAAACCATCGATTTCATGACGGCGCGTTGGGCTGACCTGCCTTACGATTTCCTGGATCACGTTTCGCGTCGCATTATGAATGAAATCGAGGATATATCCCGAGTGGTATACGATATTTCCGGTAAACCGCCGGGTACGATTGAGTGGGAATAAGCACCGCTGACGATAACTGGATGCGCCAGGCGCTGGAGCAGGCGAAGCGCGCCGCCGAACTCGACGAGGTGCCGGTGGGTGCCGTGCTGGTCGATGCAGTCGGCGAATTGATTGCCAGCGGACATAATCAACCGATCAGTAGCACCGATCCAAGTGCTCACGCCGAAATTGTCACGCTCAGGGCGGCCGCCTTGATCAAAAGCAATTACCGTTTACCTGATACAACGCTGTATGTCACATTGGAACCTTGCACCATGTGCGTCGGGGCAATCGTACAGGCACGCGTTGCGCGCGTGGTTTATGGCGCACGCGAACCCAAAACCGGTGCTATCGAAAGCGCGCATCGATTGTTTGAATCGGGAACTTTCAATCATCGACCTGAAATTGATGGTGGCGTACTCGCACATGAGTGCTCTGACATCATGACTCAATTTTTCGAAAACAAACGCCGTAATAAATAACCTTATAGCGTCATTCCCGCCTGCGCGATGTATGGACTCCTTCCTCTAACGAGGATAGATTTAAGTTGAACCAAAAACCCGACGGAGTCCATACATGTATCAAGAT
>QIJI01000065.1 GCA_003231795.1 Gammaproteobacteria bacterium | reverse complement strand
CCACGGTTTACACCCTGCGCTTTCAAAACATTGGAGAACTTGCAAACCTCCAGATGAAGTTCGGCGTAGGTTATTTTTCGATCTTCACCCGGATCATCGCCCTCCCAGATGATGGCAACCTGATCGGCACGGGTAGCCAGATGTCGATCGAGGCAGTTATAGGAGACATTGAGTTCCGCGCCTTCGAACCATTTGATACTTAAATCGTCACCGCTGAAGCTCCAGTCGCTGACCGAGTTCCAGGGTTTAAACCAGCTCAGATAATTTTCTGCCTGTTCAGACCAGAAGCCTTCGGGATCATCGACCGATTGCTGATACATTTCCTGGTATTGGGCTGCGGTAATGTTGGCTTGTGCCGCAAATTCTGCCGGAGCGGGATAGGTTTTACTGTCAGACATTGTGCCTTCCTCGGGAATTCGATTATTGGGATTACGTTTGCAGACTATGCTTACACAATCGTTTACAGCAGACAAGATGATAACGGCTAGCCCGGACAATTCATAAACTGTCGTGATGATTGCGCTGAGCTTTGATTTTACAGGGAATTATCTGATTGAGCGTCGGACTTATTGATCCGGTCGATTGAGGATAATTTTCTGTAAAATCAAAGAACAAGCAAGGGCACGAATATGTTTATGAACTGTCCGGGCTAAGAGCCTTGTTGCGATTGATATAAAAGGAGTAGATTGATATCGTTTGATCTATACGTCACGATAAGTAACACTTCAGCCGAAAAACAGGTAACCAGAGGTAACACAATGTCGTTGTTTTCTGATCTGCGTCCGACAGAAACCACTATTGTGGTGACCCTGATTTCATTGCTGGTCTTCATTCCCCCGCTGCTGACCTTATGGTTCTCCAATGATTTCCCGTGGTATATGCCTTACATAGTCTGGTTCGGTATTATTCTGCTCATATTCTGGCTGCAACGCCTGCTGAGTAAACATGCAATTTGAGCTGTGGCAGCTCTTTCTGGCAGGCGTCCTCTATCTTGGCTTGCTGTTTGTTATAGCAACAGCAACCGATCGGGGCTGGATTCCCGAATCACTGGCCAGTCATCCACTGGTATACACACTATCCATCGGCGTTTATGCAACTTCATGGAGTTTTTACGGTAGTGTCGGTTTCGCACAGAAACAGGGTTACAACTTTCTCACTATTTACCTGGGTGCAACGCTGGCATTTGTCGCTTCACCCATTCTGCTCCGGCCCATTCTGAAAATTACCGAAACTTACCGCCTGGCATCGCTCGCGGATCTGTTTGCGTTTCGATATCACAGTCAATTGGCCGGGGTGCTGGTGACATTACTGGTTCTGGCAGGCACGCTACCTTACATGTCGCTGCAAATCCAGGCAGTCACCAATACCTTGCAAATCATGACCAATGAAACCGAACAACCGCTGATCGCATTAATGTTTTGTATTACCATCGGCCTGTTTTCAATTTTATTCGGAACGCGGCATATATCGCTGCGGGAAAAGCACCGCGGACTAGTAGTCGCAATCGCGTTTGAATCGCTGATCAAACTGGTTACTTTGCTGACCGTCGGATTGTTCGCAATATTCGGTATTTTTGGCGGGTTTTCCGAGCTGAATCAGTACTTGCAGCAGAACCCGGAGGTGACCGAGGCGTTGTATAAACCAGTAAAGGAAGGCCCCTGGGTTACCTTGTTGCTGTTATCTTTTGCCGCTGCATTTCTTTTACCGCGACAATTTCACATGATTTTTGTGGAAAATATCAAACTCAAAAATATTGCCACCGCCAGTTGGGCATTCCCACTGTTTCTGCTGTTACTCAATCTCTCGGTACTACCAATCCTGTGGGCCGGGCAATCAATGCAGTTAGGGATTTCCGCCGATTTTTACGTGCTCGGTATTACCCTGGACAGTGGCTCGTCGATACTGCCGATTCTGACATTTCTGGGTGGGCTCTCAGCCGCCAGTGCGATGATCATCGTAACAACACTGGCACTGGCTTCGATGTGTATGAACAATTTTGTATTGCCGGCAAGTTTTCCACCGAAGTTATCCAGTGGCAGCAACATATATGACTGGTTATTGTGGGGTCGTCGGGTAGTTATCATGTCGATAGTTGCCGTCGGATATGTATTTTATCTGGTGCAGCAGCATAATCCGGGACTGGCAGAGCTCGGTCTGATTTCATTTGTCGCAGTAGCCCAATGCCTGCCGGGCATAGTCGGACTGTTGTACTGGAGACGCGCCAACAACAATGGCTTTATCGCCGGACTCGTAGTGGGATCGACAATCTGGGCCTTCACCCTTTTTATTCCGCTGTTCGAACGTGCCGGGATCATCAAAATGCCATTTTTTACGACCCCCGAACTCGCCATGAGCACCACCGATGCGGCCATCTGGTCACTATTGTTTAATGGACTGACTTTTGTGATTGTATCGCTGCTGAGCACCCAGTCGGTAGAAGAGCGCGAAGTTGCAGAAGCCTGCACCCGTGAAAGCTTCCTGATTCCGCATGGAGAGGTAAAGGCGGCTTCAATTGCTGAATTCGAGCAGCAACTCGGTACTGTAGTCGGCCATGATATCGCGCATAACGAAGTGGATCGCGCGCTGGCCGATCTAGGTTTTACTCCCGGCGATATCGGCAACACGGATCTGGCCAGATTAAGAGCCCAGATTGACCGCAACCTGTCGGGTCTGGTCGGCCCGGTATTATCACGCATGATCGTCAACGAGCATTTGCAAATTGACCGCGCAACCCAGACAGCCCTGGCCGATACCATCCAGTTTGTCGGTCATACCCAGGAAAAATCACGCAGTGAGTTACTTGGAGTCTCCAGCGAACTGGGCGCACTAAGACGTTTCCATCTTCAGGTTTTGCAGGACCTACCTCTCGGGGTGATATCGATGGACGACGATGGAGTGATCGCGAGCTGGAACAAGCAACTGGTGAAAATCACGTCGATCGACCAACCCGATGCGATCGGGAAAACGATCAATGAACTCGCCGCACCCTGGCACCAGATACTGGCCGCATTCATCGCCAGTGACGACTTTTTAATCAGCAAGATGAAAATCACGGTTGATAGCCAGTTGCGCGTGCTCAACCTGTTCAAGGCCGTGGTCAGTGACGAAGAGGAAACCAGTGGCGGCATCGCAATTCTGATAGAAGATCAAAGCGACCGTTACTCACTCGAAGAAAAGCTCGCGCATAGCGAACGACTGGCATCGATTGGTCAGCTTGCAACCGGTGTTGCACATGAGATCGGTAACCCGGTAACTGGAATTGCATGCCTGGCACAGGATTTGCGCTCCGATCTGGATACGCCTGCCGCTAAAGAGGGCCTGAACCAGATTCTGACTCAGACCGATCGCATATCACGCATTGTCAGCTCACTTTCCAATTACAGTCATGCCGGAACTCCCCACGAATTTCCGGCAGAGAATCTGTATTTAAGCCCAGTCGTCGATGAAGCGATTGATTTGATGTCGTTAAGTCCCGCCGGCAAACAGAGAATCTACGAGAATCATTGCGACCCTGAAATCAGCGTGCCGGGTTTTGCGCAAAAACTGGTGCAGGTTTTTGTTAATCTATTGAGCAATGCCACTGACGCGTCGAAACCGGGACAAATCATTGAAATCGACACGCGAGTACGAGGATCAGAAGTATTGATTTATGTCACAGATCAGGGCCGGGGAATCGAGGAAGATCACTTATCGCGGATTTTCGAACCTTTCTTTACCACTAAGAATGTTGGCGAAGGAACCGGGCTCGGTCTATCACTAACCTATAACATCATCAAGGAACATGGAGGATCTATATCGGTTATCAGTGATCCAGGCGACGGCTGTCAATTTGAAATTGTATTACCTGGCCTCGCCCCATCTAAAACGGTACCGACATGAGTAATATTCTGGTGGTCGAAGATGAACCGATTATCCGGGACAGCCTGGTTCGGCTGTTACAGCGCCAGGGGCATGATGTTACCGGGGTCGCTTCGGTAGCCGAAGCTGAACAGAACTCGATTAATATGTATGATTTGATCATTTCTGATTTGCGCTTGCCTGGTGAACCGGGAACCGAGTTAATATCGCG
This sequence comes from Gammaproteobacteria bacterium, assembly GCA_003231795.1. Taxonomy (GTDB): domain Bacteria; phylum Pseudomonadota; class Gammaproteobacteria. The sequence goes on along the minus strand of QIJI01000065.1, from coordinate 1,365 downwards.
CGCACTGCCGACTCCTGTGTTGATCATGACCAGCTATTCGACGGTGCAGTCTGCGGTCGAAGCGATGAAACAAGGTGCTGTCGATTACATTTCCAAACCCTTTAATCACGACGAAATGATACTCACCGTGAAACGAATTCTGGAGAAAACCAGCGTCGAACAGCAAAACAGCATCTTGCAGCGCGAAATTGCTCGCAACTACCCGATCGACGGCATGGTTGCCCATTGCGAACCAATGCTCGAGGTTTTACAACGCATTCGTAGTGTGGCACCCGGTGATACCACGGTATTGATTGTCGGAGAAACCGGTACTGGCAAGGAACTGGCAGCCCGCGCGATTCACTCGCAAAGCGAACGACGCAACAAAGCACTGGTGAATGTTAACTGTGCCGCGTTTGCCGAAAATCAAATCGAATCCGAGTTGTTTGGACACGAACGGGGCGCATTTACCGGCGCCCTTGAAATGAAAAAAGGTCTTATTGAAGCGGCCAACGGAGCCACTTTGTTTCTTGATGAAATCGGCGAGTTGCCAATGGACGCACAGGCGCGGTTACTACAGGTCTTGCAGCATAACGAGATACGGCGTGTCGGGTCCAACAAAGTCATAAAAGTCAATGTTCGGATTCTGACCGCAACACATCAGAATTTAAAACAGATGATTGCCAATGGCAGCTTTCGTGAAGACCTGTTTTTCAGACTCAATGTAATCGAAATTAATTTACCTCCGTTACGCGAACGAGGCAATGATATTAAGCTGCTTGCCGATGTGGCTTTGATTAAAATGGCACAGCGCAAACATCGAAAAAAAATGGCTTTCAGCGATTCGGCCTATCAGCAAATGATCGAGTATCAATGGCCGGGAAATGTACGCGAACTTGAAAATATTGTCGAACGCGCGGTCATTCTGGCAAAAGACGAAACTATCGAGGCAGAAGACCTGGCGCTGAACAATGTTCAAACATCCAGCCAGCAACCTCTTTATGAGCTTGAAAATCGCCTTTCACTAGACGATTATTTCGTCAGTTTTGTAAAAAAGTATCAGCCTCAATTTAACGAAACGGAACTGTCGCGAATGCTCGGGATTAGTCGTAAGAGCCTGTGGGAAAAAAGGCATCGCCTTGAAATTCCTTCTCGTAAACAGTAGTACTAAATACTCTGAGCAGATTCATGGATACACCGGATAAAAGTCTTTCGTCCCAGATAGCAGCAACTGTATTGACCGGATTTGACCGTCATTTCTCCATATTCAGCAAAATCACCAAGGGAGCTCTGAAGCGTTTTGAAAATGCTGACTGGCAAGCTGAACGCGATGCCTCGCGTGAACGAATTGAGTTTTACGATACACGAGTCAGAGATGCGATCAGC
>QIJI01000143.1 GCA_003231795.1 Gammaproteobacteria bacterium | reverse complement strand
GTCGCGATAAAAACAGAATTGCAATTCAGGGTGATGTGCTTGGCGCCGCCGCGATGGGGGTATCCAATGTTCTCTGTCTCAGTGGCGACGGGGTTCAGGTAGGCGATCACCCGGAAGCAAAGCCGGTGTTTGATCTTGATAGCATGTCGCTACTGGAAACCATTCGCACGATGCGCGATGAATCGCGCTTTTTAAGTGGGCGTGCGATCACTTCGCCGCCACAGATGTTTCTCGGTGCGGCTGAAAACCCGAGTGCACCGCCGATTGATTTTCGCCCTTATCGGCTGGCCAAGAAAATTGCGGCTGGGGCACAGTTTATTCAAACCCAGTATGTATTTGATATCGAGCAACTGCGTAGTTTTATGACCAAAGTGCGCGATCTCGGACTGTTGCAGCAAGTATTTATATTGCCAGGTGTTGGGCCATTGGCTTCGGCGCGTACCGCGTTATGGATTCGTAACAACGTTCCTGGGATTCATATTCCGGATGCGATTATCAAACGGCTCGAAGGTGCTGAAAATCCGAAGCAGGAAGGTCGCAGAATTTGTATTGAGCTGATTCAGCAGCTGCGCGAAATCGAAGGCGTCAGCGGCGTGCATGTCATGGCATATCGCCAGGAAGAGGCGGTAGCTGAAATCATCCAGCAATCGGGTGTACTCGAAGGACGGGTTCCGTGGTATCCCGGTTGCGACGATCAATCTGAATCAGCTTGATTAATTATTCGGGAGCCTCTGATTAATTCATGAATGAATCAGAGGCTCCTTAGCTAAACCAGTAGTTTTTTTGAGGATAGTGTAATGACCGAAACGGTTGTCAGTTCAGCGACTAAAGAGTTAGTCATCGGCTTCGATCGCCCATTTGTAATCATCGGCGAGCGAATCAATCCCACCGGCCGCAAGATCATGGCTGATGAGATGAAAAATGGTGACTATAGTCGTGTCGCGAGCGATACCATCGCACAGGTACAGGCAGGCGCACACATGCTTGACGTAAACGCGGGCATTCCACTCGCCGATGAGCCGCGCATCCTGGCGGAATCAATCCAACTGGTGCAAAGCCTGACCGACGTGCCACTCAGTATTGACTCGTCAATCATCGACGCCCTTGAAGCGGGGCTTTCCGTATATAAGGGTAAGGCCCTGGTGAACTCGGTAACCGGTGAAGACGAAAGTCTGGATCGGGTTTTACCACTGATAAAAAAGTACGGTGCCGCGGTGGTTGCGATTTCAAACGATGAAACCGGGATTTCTGAAGATATCAACGAGCGTTTCAAAGTGGCGAAAAAAATCGTAGAGCGCGCATTCGATTACGGTATTCCAGCCTGTGACGTTGTTGTAGATCCATTGGTAATGCCGATCGGAGCGATTAATACCGCAGGCCGTGAAGTATTGAAACTAATCCATCGTTTACGTACCGAACTGAAAGTAAATACGACTTGCGGAGCATCAAATATCAGCTTTGGACTACCGAATCGAAATGGCTTTAATGGCGCCTTTATCAGCATGGCGATTCAGGCGGGTATGACTTCTGCAATTACCAATCCGCTGCATGCTGAGGTGATCTCGGCAAGTATGGGTGCGGACGTGATGCTGGGTAAAGATCCCGACTGCGCACGCTGGATCAAGCAGTTTCGTGAACCACCACCGGAAGGCGCGGTCGGTCGGGGAACCGGTCGTCGTTCAGGACGTCGCCGCAGACCCGCCGCTTAGTGCTGGCACTCGTATTTTTATGAGCGAAGAAGAAGTATCAGTCCTTTTTATGCCATCGGGTCTGCGTGGGCAGGTTCCGGTAGGTACAACGGTACTCCAGGCCGCGCAGCGCCTCGGGGTTGATCTCGAGTCAATTTGCGGCGGCCAGGGAAAGTGTCGTAAATGCCAGGTATTGCCACAGGAAGGCGAATTTTCCAAACATGGTATAACCTCGCGTGCCGAACATCTGTCAGAACTGACTGAAACCGAACTTCATCATCAATCCAGAAATCGATTAAAAGGTGCTCGGCGACTCGGTTGCAACGCGCGTTTGCTGGGTGATCTAGTGGTCGATGTCCCGGAAGAAAGTCAGCAGCACAAACAACATATTGCGAAAGCGGTAACCGCTTACGATATTCAGGTACAACCCGCATTGCATCTGTATTCGGTTACCTTGCCTGAACCCGACATGCACACACCCATTTCGGACAAACGTCGCTTGCAGCAGGCGTTAGTGCAGGATCACGAACTGCCCGTTATGGATTGCGAGATGTCGTTGTTACGTAATTTGCAACCGGCACTTGCAAAATCCGGTCGCGAGGTGACGGTCGCGGTTTACCAGTTTCAGAAAATCATTGCGGTGTGGCCCGGCGTAAAAAAGGAAGTTTATGGCCTGGCCGTCGATCTTGGCTCGACCACTATCGCCGCCCAATTATGCAATTTGATAACCGGTGAAGTGGTGGCAACGGCTGACACGATGAATCCGCAAATTCGATTCGGTGAAGATTTAATGAGTCGCGTGTCCTACGTGATGATGAATGAAGGCGGCGACGTGGCGATGACGCAGGTTGTTCGCGAAGCTTTCAACCAACTGGCTAAACGAGCGGCCAAATCAGCCAAAATTCAGCTCGACGAAATTCTCGATATGACCGTGGTCGCCAATCCAATTATGCATCACCTGTTTCTCGGTATTGATCCCACTCCGCTGGGAACAGCACCGTTTGCACTGACCACGGATCAGACGCAGGTTTTACGCGCCGCTGACATCGATATTCATCTACATCCGGAAACCCGGGTTTGTACGCTGCCCTGTATCGCGGGCCATATTGGCGCCGATACTGCTGGCGTAATTTTGTCAGAGCGCCCTGACTTGTCCGAAGAGTACGTATTACTGGTCGATGTCGGAACCAATGCCGAGATTGTGCTGGGTAACCGGGATCGACTGCTGGCCGCATCGAGCCCAACTGGACCGGCTTTCGAAGGCGCACAGATTACCTCCGGGCAACGCGCGGCACCGGGCGCGATTGAACGGGTACGGATTGATCCTGAAACGCTGGAACCCCGATTCAAGGTTATTGGTTGCGAGCTCTGGTCAGACGATGCGGATTTCGCCGAACAAAGTGCGCGCATCGGAGTTAGCGGCATCTGCGGTTCTGGAATTATCGAAGTTGTCGCTGAAATGTTTCTCGCCGGGGTTATCGATCAGGATGGCGTAGTCGGGCCGATTGTCGGCAAAGAGACCGATCGCATCATACAGGATGGCCGCACCTGGTCTTATGTCGTGCAGGAGGGTGAGCGACCAATACGTATTACGCAGAATGATGTGCGCGCCATTCAACTGGCCAAGGCGGCGTTACATGCGGGCACGCGTTTGTTGATCGATCGCATGGGAATTGAAAAAATCGATCGAATTGGATTTGCCGGTGCATTCGGCAGCCATATCGATGTCAAATATGCGATGGTCCTGGGACTGATCCCGGACTGTAAGCTCGAGAATGTCGGATCGGTTGGTAACGCGGCTGGTACCGGTGCTCGCATTGCGTTACTGAATTTCCCATCGCGGCTCGAAATCGGCGAAATCCTGCCCAAGGTAGAAAAAATCGAAACCGCAATTGAACCGCAGTTTCAGGAATATTTTATCGAGGCGATGGCACTACCGCACAAAACCGACCCTTACCTGGAGCTTTCAAAAGTGGTTCAGTTGCCGCCGCCGAAGCCAAAAGCCGAACCTGGCGGCGATGATCGCAAGCGCCGCTCACGTCGTCGCCGTGCTCGTACTTAAAAACCGGGTGCAATCGTCACCGCAGTTTAAGAATTAATCAGAGGCTCCTTAAGTAATACCCGCTTCCAAATCATTTTCCGCTGAACGTGCCTGCAATTTACGACGCTCGTCGCGAGGCGGAATGCCAAACAGATCGCGATAACATTTGCTGAAATGTGGCGCCGAGATAAAGCCGCAGGCGAGTGCGATATCGACAATCGATTTACTGGTCTGCAACAGCAACAACCTGGCCCGATTGAGGCGCAAATTCAGGTAGTAACGGGTCGGCACACAATTCAGGTGCTTTTGAAACAACCGTTCCAGTTGGCGCCGTGAAATCCCGACATAATGCGATAATTCATCCAGACTTATCGGTTCTTCGGTATTGGCCTCCATCAAGGTGACCGCCTCGGTGAGTTTCGGTTGATTCGAACCGAGTGCGAGGTGTAACGGAATGCGTTGTCGATCGTCCGAACTGCGAATGCGCTCGCACATGAACTGTTCGGAAATGAGCGTTACCAGCTTGCCGCCATGGCGATCGTGAATCAGCTTGAGCATCATATCCAGCGACGCCTGTCCACCAGCACAGGTTATGCGATCACGGTCGAACAGGTACAAATCATCTGAGACCTGAACATGAGAAAACTCTTCGCGCAGGCTGGCAATATTTTCCCAGTGAATGGTGCATTTATATCCATCCAGTAATCCGGCGCGGGCCAGCAGGTAACTTCCCGTGCAAAGCGCACCGATAGTTATATTGTTGCGTTTCGCAATCCGTCGTAATGAAAATTGTAATTGTTTGGACCAGGCATCTGAAATTTCAGCACCCCCGCAAACGAACAGAATGGAAATATCATCGGCGCTATCGATGCTACCGTCGGGTGTAATTTCGAGTCCGTTGCTCGCTTTTTCGGCGAGCCCATCAACGGTGAAAACGCTCCAGCGGTAAAGTTCCTTGCCTGAGTTTCGGTTGGCCATGCGCATCGGTTCGACGGCGGAGGTAAACGCAATCATCGAGTAATTCGGCACTTGTAGAAAACCGAAATGCTCCACCTTGGGCACAGGCTTTTCGTCCCGTATGGGTCTGCTTGAACCGGATTGCAGCAAGTTTGATCACAAGGTAACCAGTGGACCAAAAATACTAGTCGCTAATCCAGACTATTGCACGGATTATTTAAGCCCTGCCATGCCGTGATTCACTCCGTTATCTCCGCGCTTCTCACCGTCATTCTCGCGCAACTTTCCGTCTTTCCCGCGTAGGCGGGAATCTTATACCGCGCCTTCATTGCAAGGTTCCGGCTCGGGGGCCGGGATGACGGTTTAATTGTGGGGCGCTGGTGCGCCCACATCACTTAAACAAATGCATCAGGCATTGAGTCTTTACGTTGTTTGATGAAGTCCAGTAAAGCTTCATCGATTGCAGGATCCAGTTCGGGAGCCTGATAGTCGGCGAGCAGCTTTTTATAGCGAACATTGGCGCGCTGCGCATGATCGAGGCTACCTTCCAGCTCCCACTGCTCAAAGCTGTTGTTATCGGTAATCGGCGAGCGGTAAAAAGCCGTTTTGAAATTTTTCTGGGTATGTTCACATCCAAGAAAATGAACCCCGGGACCTACTTCGCGAATCGCATCCATCGCCTGGCCGTTTTCAGAAAGGTCTACGCCCCCTGCAAAAATTTCCATCATCGCTGCCTGGTCGGCGTCCATGATGAA
>QIJI01000243.1 GCA_003231795.1 Gammaproteobacteria bacterium | reverse complement strand
GACTGGTCGATATCCGGCTACCCCTTCCTCACTGCCGAGGGCGATCTGGTACAGGCCGCGCAGAAGGCGATCAGGCAACATACCGGCCTAACCACCAAACTTGCAACCACCGGCGGCACTTCTGATGGTCGTTTCATCGCACCTACCGGTGCACAGGTTCTAGAACTGGGCCCGGTTAACGAATCGATTCACAAGCTCAACGAACACGTCAATGTAGCGCAACTCGATACGCTCTCGGATATTTACCAGAGTATCCTCGAAAACCTGTTGCTTTAATGCCCCGAATTGGCCGATTCGCACCAACGCCTTCGGGCCCGCTGCATTTCGGCTCGCTGGTCGCGGCACTGGCAAGTTACTGCCAGGCCAGATCTCGACAGGGTGGTTGGTTGTTGCGAATCGAAGACGTCGACACACCACGTGTAGTCAAAGGTGCCAGCGACAGCATACTGCGCGATCTTGAAAATCTCGGTTTTGAGTGGGACGGCAGAGTTTCTTACCAAAGCGATCGTCTTGAGCTATATCACGAATACCTGCATCAGTTGCTGAATCAAGGCCATTGCTACGCCTGCGAATGCAGTCGTAGCAGCCTGCGCAAAGAAGGAGTGATCAACGGAGTATTAGGTCAGATTTATCCAGGCAACTGCCGCCGCAAAGATCTGTCCGACGCAGCTCGCTCGATCCGGCTCAACACCAACACCTGCGGGACCATCGCCTTTCAGGATCAGATCTATGGCCACTTCGAGATGAATCTTGCTGCTGAAGTCGGGGATTTCGTGTTGCGCCGCGCCGATCAGGTCTACGCCTATCATCTGGCCGTCGTTGTAGACGACGAAATTGACGGGATCGATGAAGTAGTACGTGGCGCTGATCTGCTGGAAAATAGCTGCCTGCATATCTGGCTTCAGAACTGCGTCGGATTTCGAACGCCGCAATATATGCATATCCCGCTGGTCAACAACACCGATGGCACAAAGCTCAGCAAGCAAACCGGTGCCGACCCAATCAAGATCAACAAGGCGGGAGAACTATTACGTGACGCCCTGCTTCACCTGGGACAGGGCCCACCGCCAGAACTGGCCTCGGTCAGCCCGCGCGAAATACTGAGCTGGGCAATTGACCACTGGGATTCATCACAGATTCCGGTTCAGGAGACCAGGTACTCCGAAGAACTTTAACCCGGCGGAATTGCGCGCAGCCGCCTTTCCCCGGAGCTTAAAGTTCTTGGAATCTGTCAGACTTAGGTAATCGTAACGAGGGAAAGTCATTTTGAGTCAGATTTTTTGATCGAATGAGGCGAATAGCCATATTATATTAAATTGGCTATTCAACGAATTGGATCGGAAAATCTGGCCAAAATGACTTTCCCGCACGACTACATGGATGTAGGAGGTAGAATAGTGCAGGAGCAAATATCGAGTAGATTTATCCTAAGTCCGACAGACTCCTAGTCGCTTCATTGGCGGTTGATGCTTGTCGGTAACCGGTTAAACTACGCCGTTCCAATCTCAAACAACAGCAGGTGAAAATATGCTTAAAACCGCCGACGAAATGATACGTGAAGCGCAACAGCACATCGAATGCGTCGATGCCGTGACTGCACTTCAACTATTTGATCAACACGCCGACGCTCTCATCCTCGATGTACGCGAAGCAGAAAGTGCCGAAACTTCGAAATTAAATCTATCGATTAATATTTCACGCGGCCTGCTGGAAATGAAATTACCGAAAGAGGTTGCGAACCCCGAGCAACTGATCCTGACGCATTGTGGCGGCGGGGGGCGTGCTTCGCTGGCCGCTTATACTTTGCAGCAAATGGGATATACCCGGGTTTATGCAATCACTGCCCCCTATGACGAGATCAAGCGGGTATTTGACGCGACCAGTTGAACCCAGGGTTTCAGGTTGGAACAATTACTTGATCTGATCAATGATCAGTGAAATCTCTGCCGGTGGTTCGGCACTGTTCACCGATTCAAGCTCGATATAAAAATCACCGGGTTGGGCCACGGGATTGCCACTGATAGAGACACGGGCACCCACCACAACCTGATCATAATCTGACAGGCGCATCGACGGCATCATCGCGTCACTATCACTAAGCGTCAACGAAAGCGGCAGATCTCGCAGGCGCAATCTTTTGACCGCTAACGGCATCGGCGGCCCCCGCATTGCTTTGGCGTAAACGAAAACGGCATCGTCCAGTTTTGCCTGTTTTTTCAGTTCCGGGCTGATATCAACGCGTAATGTCAGCTGTGCCACTTGCGTCGCAATTCTCGGGTCCGGGAGAATTTTCGGCTCACGCTGTTCCAGCACCGCCAGTAAAGATCGGATTTCATCAGCCGATTTCTGGTTGTCCCGAATCATCGGTAACAATCGTGACCAGTATCGATGGGCTGTGACATAATCCTTGCGCTGCTCGGCCGCCATGCCGGCAAGCCACAGTCCGTTCGGGTAATTCGGTGCCATCTCAAGACCCCGCATTACCAGTGCTTCCGGTTCTCCGATTAAATTTCCGTTTTGTTGCTTCCCTATCGCATCGGCCAACGAGAAGAGTACACCGGCATCATCAGCGGCCAGGTCATAAGCACGCCGAAAAGCCGTCACTGCTTCGTCAAATTGACCTTTGGCCATCATGGTTCGACCCAGCGCAAACCAGCCTGCCGGATCTTCCGGAGTCTCGCGCAAGCGCTCTTTAATGGTAACGATCATTTCGTCGAGACTCATCTGGGGGGCCGTCGAATTCGATCGGGCCAGGGCAATTTCGGGATTTTCTACAACCCGGTACTCACCATAATTAAAATACAGACTGACACTGCCGACAGGGATTAAAACCAGAATCAAGGCCGCCATCCACTGGCCGCGCGGTTGCAGAGCATACTGTTCCGAATGTTCGAGTTCCAGCGCCAGCGAATTTTGCAAATCCTGGTAGCTGCTTTCAAAAATGGACTGCTCAATCTCACCGCGCTCGAGTTGCTGCTCCAATATTTTCTTTTTCTCGCGTGCAATCTGAATATTCTGTGCTTGCCGCTGATCTCCCGACGAATTGCCGGTTCCGCGAATGATAGGAATCAGCAGAAAGGCTAGCGCCAGCAATAGTAGCGCGATCGCATAAATCCAGAAGGTCATGTTCGCGGCTCTTCTTTTTCCAGCAACTGCCGCGCTTGCTGCAGCAGTTCGGCATCGGCCGAAACCGCTTCATCGCTATTAAGAAAATGACGCAGGACCAGGGTAATGACCAGCAGTAACATTAAAAATGGCCCCAGCCAAAGCAGGTAGGTGCTGGGTTTAAACCGCGGACGATAGAGTACAAAATCGCCATAACGCGCGACCATGAACTCAATTACCTGTTGCTGTGATTTCCCGGCTTTTAACATTTCATAGGTTTCGCGACGTAAATCCTGCGCCAGATCAGCATTCGATTCTGCCAGGTTCTGGTTTTGACAGACCAGGCAACGCAATTCTTTAATCAGCTGGTTGTAGTCCGCCTCCATTTGAGCGTTATCGAACTGATTGGCTTCGATTGCATGCCCCGCAGTCGAGTAAAATAGCGTAATCGATAACAGCAGTATCCGAATCAACTCAGTAACTCCCTTAAAATCGGCAGGATGGTCTGGTCCAGTGCCTCTTCTGACACCGGACCGATATGTTTGTATTTGATGGTTCCGTCGGCACCGATGACAAAGGTTTCGGGTACGCCGTAAACCCCCCAGTCAAGACCGACACGACCATCAAGGTCAATCAAACTGGTGGCATAGGGGTTACCGAAATGCTCTAACCAGCGCCTGGCATCTTCAGGTTGGTCTTTGTAATTCAGTCCGACCACTGTTACCAGATTTGTTTCAGCGAGTCTGGTAATGACCGGGTGTTCCACACGACAGGCAATACACCAGGACGCCCATACATTGAGTACCCACACCTGTCCTTCCATATCCGCGGTCGAAAATTGTCGCGTCGGCGCTTCCAGCATGGCCAGTGAAAATATCGGTGCCTTTTTATCGATTAGTGGCGAAGGCACCAGCTTTGGGTCGAGAAAAAGGCCATAACCGAGCAATCCCAGCACCATTACAAACATCGCCAGTGGTAACAGGTAACGATTCATGCCGGCTCGACGAGCCTGTCTTTACTGGCCGCAGCAATGCGCTCTTTACGGCGATAGTAGCGTCGATCGCTGGCCGCAAATATACCACCCAGGGCCATAATGATTGCACCCAGCCAGATCCAGCGGATATAGGGTTTGTAATAAATTCTGACCGCCCAGGCGCCCTGATCCCCGAGAGGTTCACCCAGTGCGATAAACAGATCACGGGTGAGACTTGCATCGATCGCGGCTTCGGTCATTGGCGAAGTCTGAACACGGTAGATTCTCTTTTCCGGGAACATATCGACTTCGAAATTGCCGCTTTCGGAACGCACGCTAAAACGGCCCCGGGTGGCGACATAGTTATTGACATCCAGTTCGCGCACCCCGTGAAAAGTAAATTCGTATCCTGCTACCGTATACACATCACCGGGTGCCATGCGCAGGTCTTTTTCCTGATTGTACAAACTCGTCACTGTGACCCCGACGATGAACACCGCCATTCCGAGATGTCCGAGCAACATTCCGTAAAATCCGGCCGGGGTGGAGCGTAATGCCGATAATAGTTTACGCTTGCGTAGACGTTCCTGAATTGCCAGCATCGCAGTAACCGCAATCCACAATGCCATCGCAATTCCGAGATATGCGCTCCAGAGCCATACTGGCAGAGCCAGACTCAGCACTAACGCGATTATCAATACGACAAGTGCCGGCCATTTCAGTTTTGCCTGTAGCCGGGACAGACTGTCGCTGTTCCAGCGAATCAACATGCCGATCCCCATCAACACACCTAAAGGCGCCATCAGGCTTATAAACATCAAATTGAAGTAAGGCGCTCCAATCGAGATTTTTCCACCCAACGCATCGATTGCAATCGGATACAAAGTGCCGAGTAAAATCGCGCTGGTTACCACTGTCAGAAAAACATTATTCAGCAGCAACGCACCATCTCTGGACAGCAGGCGGGTTTGCGCGGCGCTTTTCAGCTGAGGAGCACGCCAGGCATACAGCGTGAGCGATCCTCCTATGACAAATGCCAGAAAGGCGAGGATATAAACCCCACGCTCCGGATCGCTGGCAAAGGCATGCACCGAGGTTAATACGCCCGAACGCACGAGGAAGGTTCCAAGCAAACTCAGTGAAAAAGTGAAAATGGCAAGCAACGCGGTCCAGGCTTTGAAAGTTCCCCGCTTTTCGGTAATCGCGAGCGAATGCATCAAAGCGGTTCCGACCAGCCACGGCATGAAAGATGCGTTTTCCACCGGGTCCCAGAACCACCATCCACCCCAGCCGAGTTCGTAGTAGGCCCACCAGCTGCCAATCGCTATGCCGAGCGTCAGAAACAACCAGGCCGCATTGGTCCAGGGCCTGGCCCAGCGTGCC
>QIJI01000490.1 GCA_003231795.1 Gammaproteobacteria bacterium | reverse complement strand
TTCATAAATTATGCACGATCTCGCTTGCCCATTGATTCCACAAGGAATATTTCCTCAGTCGCCCGGAATCATTGATACGAGACTTCTTCGGTAATTTCCTTGTGAAATCAATGTTCTGTGCGATCTTCGTGCAAATTTATGAAATTTCCGGGCTAAGTCCCATAGACTTGCGCCTTGAGTGGCACTTGATTCAATTAGTGTGAACAGGTCCTAACCAACTGCCTTCAAATCGTTTATCGATTTATACATATCCCGATAGTGGGGTACTTCCGACTGCTGCAGCAAACTCTCGCGTTCGTGCTGATCGCGGGATCCCGCTACCTGTTTAATCGTCTCCATTTCAAGATGCGGTGCGACCATATTCAGAAAGTCGTATTGATAAGCCGAAATATGGCGTGAATGCCGAAACCCAATCTTGATGATGCTATCCGGGAACAGGTGGCTGGCATCGATAAACTTTAAATCTGAATCTTCGCTTCGGCAGGCCATTTCGGCAATAATGCCGGCACCCATGCCGAGACGAACATAAGTTTTGATAACGTCGGAATCGGTCGCGGTAAAAGCGATCTTCGGCTCAAGATCGGCTTCCAGAAAAGTCTTATCGAGTTGAGAGCGCCCGCTCAGACCGAGCATATAAGTCAGGATCGGGTATTTGGCCAGATCGTTGAGTGTGATATTCGAGTAACGAGTCAGTTCGTGATTATGCGGTACCACGATATAACGGTTCCATCGGTAGGCCGGCAGCGTGATCAATTCACCGCGTTCGTCCATAACTTCTGACGCAATCACAAAGTCGACCTGGTTGTTGGCCGCAAGCTTGCACATCGAGCGTGGATTACCCTGATGAACCCGTAACTCGATCTGTGGATACTTACGTGCGAACCGCTGCAGAATCGGGGGCAGAATAAATTGCGCCTGGGTATGTGTGGTAGCGATGGTCAGGCTGCCCCGATTACATTTACTGAAATCGCGTGCAGTCTGTTTTATGTTTTTCGCGTTGCTGAGCAGGTTTGCAACATGTTCGAGAATTGCGTGGCCTGCCGCTGAGATCCCGGTCAGCTTTTTACCCGAGCGTTCGAATATCTGAATATCGAGCTCGTCTTCGAGCAGTTTGATCTGATGACTGACACCCGGTTGGGAGGTGTACAATTCTTCGGCAGCCGAAGAGACGTTGAGATTATTGCGCACGACGGCGTCGAGGAAGCGAAGCTGTTGTAGTTTCAAGGGTTTGGGCGGAGGATCTCGTTGCTGGCTAGCAGGGGAAGTGTACAAGGTTAATATGGCATGACAACCAGTTTTTGATTGAACCAGGCGGGAATAAATTCGGTTATTTTTGATCCTGAGCCTGCGATTTGCGTTTAAAGTCTATTGATTTTACCCGCGGTGACAAATTGACTTCATCGATTACGATATTGCTGCTGGATCGTAAAATCTGCCAGATGGCGTCGGCGACGTCGTCCACTTCGATTGCATTTTCAGCATCCGTTCCGGGCGCGAATGAAAGCTTGTCAAAAAAAGGGCTGCGCACCATGCCGGGATTTATCAGACTGACGCGAATGCCATCGCTTGAGCAATCGGCGCGCAAAGCCTGACTGAAGCCGCGTAATCCAAATTTGGCGGCGCTATACAGGGCACCCTTGTTACCGGCGATGAGCGCGGATTCGGAACCGATGAAAACCATCTGTCCCTGACATCGATGTCGCATTGGCGGCAACAGGCTGCGACATATAACCATTACGCTGCTCAGGTTCAGGCGTAACGATTCATCGATCTGTTGTACCGAAAACTGTTCAATCGAACCAAAATGGCCCTGGCCGGCAGCATGAATCAAGCAGTCGATCGATTCGGTTTTCAGCAGCTTCCGCAGCGCTGATTCGAGCATGTCCAGCCTCGCTAGATCAATTGACAGCGATTGATAATGTTCATGATCGAGGTCGGCAGAAATGTCACGACGACTGATCCCGATAACGTGATAGCCCTGCGCCAGCAGTAATTTTGTCGTTGCCAGGCCAATTCCGGAACTCGCTCCGGTAATCAGGGCAGTTATCGGATCAGTCATGCCAGTTACAGGGATGGTATATCTGTTGCGGAATATGTTGCATTAACTGGGCTTCGCAAAAATCGATCATTTCGCGTTCATCGCGTATCGGATAACTGACGATACCATTGTTCAGTTCCAGGTTCTGCGCGAAAAGCGGTTCTTCGGGATAGAGTCGACTCATCTTGCGGAAGTGATTCCGGGTAAGACGGAAACTGCCAAGACTAACCGAATGCAAACGCCGCGCGTCGATGTTCGAGAAAATCTCCTGCAGCAGTCGGGTGAAGGCTGGCTGATACTGTTGATGATATACCACCGGGTCAAAGCGCAATCCGACCGACCAGCCAGCTTCGATCAGACGTTGCATGGCATTGATGCGTTTGCTGATTGAAGGGACCCCATGTTCGAGTTGACTATGACTATGATGGTCGCTGAAGCTGAATGCAATGACGACGCGTGACTGGGGTTGTTGCGCCAGCAGAGAACGAACCTGAGTACTCTTGGTACGCAGTTCCAGCCACGCATTTTCGAACGGCTGAATCAGCGGCAGGAAATATTCGGTAAACCGGCTCATCGGCTCGTTCGCCAGACTATCGCAATCATAGCCGGAATAAAACCAGACCGACTCTGGTGCGTGTTGCCTGGCCAGTTGTTCGATTCGGGTGCCGAAGTCTTCATAGTTGACGAACAAAACCTGGTGGGCGGATTGGTACATGCCCTGCAAAAAACAATAGCGGCAATCGTAAATACAATTCAGCATATGGGAAAAGTAGTAGTTATGCTTTGCGCCGAGCCCATATCCATCGGGAGCTGCCAGAACCTGGCCTTTATCCTTGTGCGCGACGATCAGGGCAGGGTTTTTTTTCTGCAGCCGGAAATTTTGCGAGCGCGGATTGAATACCTCTCCGTAATGCTCGATCTCGACCACAGGAACATTGCGAAAACGTTTGAGCAATTCGGTGCTGCGCGGGTGATCGATAACCCTGGATTCTACATAGACACAGCTAATCATAATTAATCAGAGGCTCCTTAAAGTCCGCTACTGTCAACCCGGGAAAGGTTTTCCAGTGTCTTGATGATGGCCTTTGCCGAATCGATATTTGAAACTTGCTGTAACAGCCCGGCGCCATCGTGTTCCCGATTCAGTAAATAACCCAGCAACACTTGCAGACGATTTTTCTGGGTCTGACTGAAATGCGCCGAGGCGAGTAATTGCTGCCACAGGTCGCTATCGATTGCACGTGCGCCAAGCTCGACATCCAGTTCGAGCAAATAAGCGGCAATCTTATCGATGGCGGTAATATTTTGCTGAATCAGATCGCTGATCCGCTGGCGGTCTTTATCTGCACTATGCCACTGGTTGTCACTGACAATTTTTATACTTTGGGTTAACTCACAGGTACTGAAACGCAGCGCGGCGTACATAAATCCGCTAACTTCCATGTCGTACAGGTAATCGGGGTGATAGGTCACACCTGGCTGACTTAGTGTCATACAGGCGTATCCCGTCATCGCCGGTCGACTCACTGGAGCAGGGTAGTAACGATTGTTATTGTCAGCATCGATGACCTGGTTTACCAGAACAGGACTCCCGATCTCGTGACAGGCCGCCCCGGCGGTTCCAAGGTTAATCCAGCAGAGTGAGGCTTGTTCCCGATATCGTGCTGCCACCCAGGCGCTCGCGGTAGCACTGGCTACCTTTCCGATGCCACTGATAACACAGGCCATGTTATCGGCGCAGTAAAGATCGAAAGCGGCATCGTCATGTGATTTTTTAAGGCGATAACAATCGATTACCGGTTTGGCCTCGCAGTGCAGCGCGCAAACCCAGATCAACATGAAACTGCCTCGTCAGTCCAGATTTCTTTAAGCGGAACAAATTCGTCGATCAGCGCCTGATTCCGATGTTTGATCGCACCGTTTAACAGGATTTCAAGCTTGCTCAATAGCATTTTTCGAGCCGAATTATAATTTTCCAATGTCAGTGTTTCGTGCTGCAGCAATCGGTTCAGCGCTCGAATACGAAATTGATCCATCGCGCGATAACGTTTTGATAATTGATCTTCGTGACCACCGAATTTTGTCGCCAGTGCCTGATCGAGGTAGTGAATCGGGTAAAGGTGACATAGACGTAACCAGAGATCATAGTCTTCACAGGCCGGTAGCTTTTCATCGAACATCCCGAGAGATTGCAAAACCGATTTCTGGATAACCGCTGCAGATGGCGAAATGACACATAACGGGAGGCATTGCTCAAACACCCAGCCGCCAGACTTCTGATGTTTGTTCATTGGATTAACCCGTTTGCCGTTACGAATCCAGATTTCATCAGAATGGTAAAGAACAAACTGTGGATGCTTGCGATGCGCTTCGCGGATGGTGGCAATTTTATGCGAATGCCAGCTATCGTCCGAATCCAGCAATGCAATCCAGTCGTACCGGGCAGCTTCGATTCCGCGATTACGGGCCGCACTGACACCTTGATTGGGTTGCCGAATCAGCTTTACCTGCGGGAACTTATGCTCGATCAACTGCGAACTTCCATCGTTTGAACCGTCGTCGACCACGATAATTTCGTCCACTGCAGAAGTTTGATCAACTATCGATTGCAAGGCCCGGGTCAAAGTGTGCCTGCGATTGAAACTGGGGATGACGACCGAAATTTGCATGACAGCTATCGCCGCAGATTTGTGCGGGATTTAAGACTTGTGCGGAACGCTGGCGGGTCCCGGGAAATTGGCTACCTGGCCGTCGCTTTCGAGAATTCGATTCTTGCCGCATTCGTCGACTTCATCGATGCGAATGACCGAGTAATGCGGAATATAAGAATGTTTGACATTAGCGAATTCGAGCTTGAGCTTTTCTTCGGCGGGGTCGATCAGCAATTTGGAATGCTCGCCGAAAATAATTTCGCCGATCTCGATAAAGCCGGCCATTTGCGACTGGCTGACCTGATGAGCGTAAAGCTCATAAATCTTGCCGTTATTATGAAACTGAATGCGAAAAGTGGATTTTATAGGTTTGGCCATGATTCAAATTAGTTGGATTGCATGAGCCCGTCAAGTTCGCCTTCCATGTGCAACTCGGTTAGCTCGGAAAAACCGCCTATGGGTTTGCCGTCGATAATAATCTGGGGAACGCTCCGCGCGCCCTCGGTGACCTGTTCGAACTGCTGTCGTGCCGCGTCGTCGTTATCAATGCGAATTTCTATAAAGTCGATATTCCATTTATCAAGGCTGTCTTTTGCCATACTGCAAAAGCCACAGTGGGCAGTACTGTAGACGGTAACTCGTGACATTATCTGGCGTCTCTAAAAAGGAGCGCAATTCTACTACATAACAGGATTACTACCATAGTCCAGGCTGTTATGCTGGATCGCTGGGATTTAAGGTTCATTGCGTCCCCATATCAAGGTGATGATACCCGTTTATCAGAACGTCCTTATGAGAACTCCGGAGTTGATTTGAGTTACATCCCATGGTTACTGTTGATTGGAATTCTGCTGGCCTACTGGTGGCAAAGTGGCAGTTTCAAAGGCAGGGCACGTGCGTTGGCCACCAGTCATTGCCAGCAGCTAGAGTTGCAATTACTCGATCAGAGTATGGTGATAT
>QIJI01000467.1 GCA_003231795.1 Gammaproteobacteria bacterium | reverse complement strand
CTGCGCGAACGACTGGGTCAGGAATTGAATAAGGCCCGACGTCATCAATTGCAACTGGCGCTACTGTTCATTGACCTCGATCATTTCAAACAGATAAACGATACTCTCGGACACCACAAGGGCGATGAACTACTGGCCCAGGTGGGCGCACGCCTGAATCGCTGCATGCGCGACTCGGACACCGTTGCACGCCTTGGGGGAGATGAATTTACCGTTATTGCGGTAGAACTCAACAGTGACGAAGATGTAAAACGGGTTGCCGACAAAGTCATCAAGGAATTATCACGCGAATTTCAACTCGGGCAGGAATCAGCCTACCTTTCTGCCAGCGTAGGCATTGCATTTTATCCCGATCATGGCGAAGATATGGACGAGCTGATCCGAAGCGCCGACCGTGCCATGTATGAGGCCAAGAACAGCGGACGAAATCGATTTATCATCTATAGCGAATAAGTAGCCCGAACCAATTAGCCAATTCCCAGTGACCAGTCAATCGAAACCTCGCAGCGGCGCCGAAGTGTTAATCGACGCGCTCGATATCAATGGTGTCAAACGTATTTACTGCATCCCCGGCGAGAGTTTTCTCGCCGCGCTCGATGCTTTGTACGATCGCACCCAAATTTCATTAATTGTCTGTCGTAACGAAGGTGGGGCCTCCTATATGGCCGAAGCCGAAGGCAAGCTAAGTGGCAAACCCGGAGTTTGCATGGTTACGCGAGGGCCCGGAGCAACCAACGCCAGCGGTGGACTGCATGTCGCGATGCAGGACTCGACCCCGATGATTCTGTTGATCGGCCAGATCGCACGCAAAGACCTTGATCGTGAGGCGTTTCAGGAAATTGATTACCGCCGGATGTTTTCGCAGGTTGCCAAATGGGTTGCCCAGGTCGATGATGCCGATCGAATCCCGGAGTATATGAACCGCGCTTTTTGCATCGCTACCAGTGGTCGACCGGGACCTGTGGTACTGGCGTTACCGGAAGATATGTTATGTGACATGACCGATGCCCGCGATGCCAACGTGACTCCGCTGGTACGGACCAGTCCATCACAGACGGACATTACCCGGGTTCAGGAGATTCTATCCGAATCTACCCGCCCTATGGTGCTGATCGGTGGTAGCGGCTGGAGTAAGGAAACTCAACTGCAACTTCAGGATATTGCCGCCACGAACCAGTTACCGGTGATCAACAGTTTTCGTTGTCAGGACTTTTTCGACAACGAACATGCCAACTATGCCGGCGACCTTGGAATCGGAATCAATCCGGCGTTGAAACGAAGAATCAATGAATCCGATTGCCTGCTGGTGATTGGCGCCCGGCTCGGAGAAATGACGACCGCCGGTTTCAGTCTGCTCGATATCCCCTGCCCGCAACAACGCCTGATTCATGTGCACGCAAGCGCAGACGAACTGGGGCATATTTATCAGCCCGAGCTCGCCATCAACGCCAGTAGCGATCGCTTTATAGAACTGCTAGCAGGTATCAGGCTGGATTCCGACACAACTTCAAAATGGTCCGATGCAACGCATCAGGCGCGACAGGATTACCTCGGCTGGAACCGATCGATTCAGGTCAAAGGCGAGATGCAGTTTTCAGATGTCATTCATCAAATTCGCGACCAGACCGAGGAGGACGCTATTATCTGTAACGGTGCGGGCAACAATACCGGTTGGTTACACCGCTTCTTTCGCTATCGCGGATTTCGTACTCAACTGGCACCCACCAGCGGCACCATGGGGTACGGCATGCCTGCCGCAATCGCGGCCAAACTCTGTTACCCGGACCGTACGGTGGTTGCGATTGCCGGCGATGGCGATTTCATGATGAACGGACAGGAACTCGCTACCGCGATGCAGTATCGGGCCAATATTATTGTGATCGTCGTTAATAACGGAATCCACGCGACCATTCGTATGCACCAGGAACGTGAATATCCGGGTCGTGTTATCGGTACCGATATGATCAACCCGGATTTTGTAGCGCTGGCACAGGCCCACGGCTGCCAGGGTGAACTGGTCACTAAAACTGATCAGTTTGCGGCAGCATTTGAACGCGCCAAAACCGCTGATCGGCCAGCATTGATCGAGATCTGCGTGGCTCCCGAAATCCTGATACCGGTAGCAACCCCGGCAAACCTGCGCGCGCAAAAGGCGTAACCCTCCAGGATCAATACGATGAGAGATTTTGCACTTGAGGTGTATTTTTCGCGCTGGGAATTTGCCGCAAAATACAATATGAGCGCGTCCGATGCGCAAAGCATGTCACTCGAGGAACTACTGGCTTTGGCATCGCCACAGGATCGGAGCGCGTTTGAAACGCTTCATCTGGGTTATACCGAAACTTTCGGATCACCTGCCCTGCTCCAAGTCATCGCGCAAACCTACGAGCAGATTACAGCGCAAAATATTTTGTGCTTTGCCGGCGCCGAAGAAGCCATTTACAGCGCGATGAAAGTGCTGCTCAACAGCGACGATCATGCGATTGTAATTACACCTAACTACCAGGCGGCCGAAACGGTGCCGCTCAGCATCTGCGAAGTCTCCGGCGTCGCCCTCGACAAGGACCTAAACTGGGATCTTGATCTGGATCAACTACGCGATGCGATCCGGCCCAACACCAAACTGGTGTCGATCAACTTCCCCAACAATCCAACCGGGAAAATTCTGCCGCGGCACAGTTTCGATGCGCTGATCGAAATTTGCCGTGAGCATGGCATCTGGCTGTTTAGCGACGAGGTCTACCGGCTGATCGAACTCGACCCTGCGATCAGACTGCCCCAGGTGGCTGATGTCTATGAGCGAGGAATTTCACTGAATGTCATGTCCAAGGCTTATGGCCTGCCAGGTCTGCGCATCGGCTGGCTCGCCTGTAAAGAGCGTGAGCTGCTGGTAAGTTTCGAGCGCTACAAACATTACCTGTCGATCTGCAACTCGGCACCCTCGGAGATTCTCGCTTTGATCGCGCTCAAAGCAGGTGACGCTATCCTGCAACGCAACCGCGATATGGTGAGATCCAATCTGGATTTGCTGGATCAGTTTTTCACGCAACACTCCGATCGATTTGCATGGAAGCGACCCGATGGCAGCTGTGTCGCATTTATACAGTATCTCGGACAGGACGGGGTCGAAAACTTCACTCGCCAACTGGTCGAAGAAGCAGGCGTTTTATTTTTACCTTCCAGTATTTATCATTCCGAGTTGGGTCCGGTTCCAGACGACTATTTTCGCATTGGATTCGGGCGCAGCTTTGTGCCCGAGGGAATAGCAGCGCTGGATCAATGGCTGGCCTAGTCCGTGCCATTATGGATTCGTCGCCCGACATCCAATGCATTAAAACAATCCATTAAAAATATCGATGTCGTCTATTCGCTATTCCGTTGCCGAACAACGCTATAGTATAATTCGCTATCTTTGGGTATATCGATTTAACCGAAATGAATATTGATCAGCTTTTAATTCAAAGCGTACAACTGCTCGGCCTGGGTATGGGCGCAGTATTCATTATTCTGATTCTTTTAATCGGGATTATTACCGTGGTAGCGAAATTGGTACCGGAAGAAATGATCGCTCCCGTGCCGACGAGACCTGTTACAGATAATACCGACCATATTGCGGCTATTTCTGCAGCACTACATCAACACCGGAAAAAACACTGAATTCAGGAAAACCGGGATTATGACCAAACCATTATTGTTAACTGATCTGGTGCTGCGCGACGCGTCCCAGTCCCTGCTCGCCACCCGCGTTCGTATCGAAGACATGCTTCCAATCGCGCATAAACTCGACCAGGTCGGTTACTGGTCGCTGGAAACCTGGGGCGGCGCTACTTTTGATGCCTGTATCCGGTTTCTGGGTGAAGATCCATGGGAAAGGTTGCGTCGGCTGAAAGCGGCCATGCCCAATACGCCGATGCAAATGCTGTTACGCGGGCAAAACGCGCTCGGCTATCGTCACTATGCCGATGATGTGATCGAAGCTTTTGTCGAACGCGCCGCAGAAAACGGTATGGATGTTTTCCGGATTTTCGATGCGATGAATGATATGCGCAATATTGAAACTGCGATCAAGGCAACCGTGGCGGTCGGAAAACACGCTCAGGGAGCCCTGTCCTATACCTTGAGCCCGGTACATAATATCGACTTGTGGGTCGATATGGCAAAGCAGCTCGAAGACATGGGAAGCCATTCGATCTGCATCAAGGATATGGCCGGATTGCTCAAGCCTTATGTTGCCGAGGAAATGGTGAGTCGAATCAAGGAATGCTGTTCGGTTCCATTGGCGATGCACTGTCACGCCACCACAGGCCTTTCGACCGCGACCTATCTGAAAGCAATCGAAGCTGGAATTGATATTCTCGATACTTCGATTTCATCGATGAGTCTGACCTACGGTCATTCACCGACCGAAACCTTTGTCTCGATCCTCGAAGACAGCGACCACGCTACCGGGCTCGACCTCGACCTGCTCGAAGAAATTTCACTTTATTTCCGCGATGTTCGTAAAAAATATGCCAAATTTGAAGGTTCGCTGAAGGGAGTCGACCCACGTATTCTGACTGCCCAGGTACCCGGCGGAATGCTTACCAATCTGGAAATCCAGCTCAAGGAACAAAACGCCATCGACAAGCTTGACGAGGTACTGAAGGAAATTCCGTCGGTGCGCAAAGACCTCGGTTACATCCCGCTGGTAACACCGACTTCGCAAATCGTTGGCACCCAGGCGGTAATCAACGTATTGAGCGGCGAGCGTTATAAATCGATCAGCAAGGAAACCGCAGGCGTGTTACGTGGCGAATACGGAGCTACTGCGGCTCCCGTCGATGCGGCACTGCAGGCACGGGTACTGGAAGGCAAGCAAGTCATTACCTGCCGACCCGCAGATTTGCTCGATCCTGAAATGGAAAAGCTGACCCGGGAACTGAAGGCGCTGGCACAAGAAGAAAATATCAAACTAGCGGCCGACGAAATAGACGATGTGTTAATTTACGCGTTGTTTCAACAGGTGGGCATTAATTTTCTAAAAAACCGGGGGAACCCCGACGCCTTCGAACCGGCACCCGGCAGCGAACCCGAAGCAACAGTTGCAGCGCCCGTCGCTGCGGCACCCGTTGCCGCAGACGGCGCAGTGGAAAGCTATCGTGTCAGCGTCAATGGCACGCAATATGATGTAGTGGTTGGCCCCGGAAATGCCGATATCAACCAGGTGACGCCTGTCGTAGCGGCATCGACATCCGCAGCGGCTGCATCGACTGGTGGCAGCGACCTGAAGGCACCGCTGGCCGGCAGTGTTATCGAAGTCCTGGTTTCAGTTGGGCAGCAAGTCAACGAAGGTGACCCGGTAATGATCCTCGAAGCGATGAAAATGGAGACTGAAATTCGCGCCCATACCAGCGGCTCGGTGCAATCGATCGCCATTAACAAAGGCGATGCAATCAAGTCCGATCAATCGCTGATGAGCATAGGTTAGTGCTCCTTCAA
>QIJI01000169.1 GCA_003231795.1 Gammaproteobacteria bacterium | reverse complement strand
ATTTTAGCTGCACGGGTTTCGGCAAACTCTTTCGCCTTGCGTTCATTTTCTACGACAAATACTTCGTCACCGGCATTGGGAACACCCGATAGACCCAACACGACTGTCGGCATCGATGGGCCAGCCGTTTTTATCGGATTGGCAGACTCATCGTACATCGCACGTACACGACCAAATTGAGTACCGGCAAGTAACAACTGGCCTTGTTGTAACTGACCTGACTGAACCAGCACCGTGGCAACCGGACCCCGCCCTTTATCGAGCGACGCCTCGATTACAATGCCCTTGGCATTACCGCTATCTACCGCTTTCAGTTCGAGAATTTCGGACTGCAACAGAATTGCATCGAGCAACTTATCGACGCCTTCCCCGGTAATTGCCGAAACATTTACGAAAATAATTTCACCACCCCATTCTTCCGGAATAACATCCAGCGCGGCCAGCTCATTTTTAACCCGATCCGGATCGGCGTCTTCCTTGTCTATCTTGTTTACCGCGACCACCAGCGGAACCTTGGCTGCTGCTGCGTGTTGAATGGCTTCCTTGGTTTGCGGCATCGCACCGTCATCCGCGGCCACTACCAGCACCACGATATCGGTGGCCTGGGCACCACGAGCACGCATTGCAGAAAATGCAGCATGCCCCGGTGTATCGAGGAAGGTAATGGCACCTTTGTCGGTTTCTACATGGTAGGCGCCGATATGCTGCGTTATTCCACCCGCTTCACCTGCAGTGACTCTGGAATTGCGAATATAATCGAGCAGTGAAGTCTTGCCGTGATCGACGTGACCCATAATCGTAACCACTGGCGCGCGCGCGACTTTGTCTAGCCCGGCCTGTTCAACATTGGCCAGCAGTTCTCTCTCGTAGTCGTCCTCGCTGGCAGCAGTAACCACCTTGTGACCCATTTCTTCGACCACTAACATTGCCGTATCGCGATCCAGTATTTCGTTGATGGTCGCCATAGTGCCCATTTTCATGAGCTCCCTGATGACGTCACCCGCCTTGATTGCCATGCGTTGCGCCAAATCGGCGACGCTAATGGCTTCGGGAATTTCGACGTTGCGTACTACCGGTGCAGTCGGTTTTACAAACTCATGCTGCTTGGTAATATCATGAATCTGCTTTTGCCCCTTTTTAAATTTCTGCTTGCGATTGGGCTGATGAGCAGATTCCTTTAAGTGCAACTCCTTACGATCATAAAGAGTGCCCTTATCCTGATGTTTGCCGTGTTTGCCGGGTTTATCAGCAGTGCTCGCTGCTGCCGCACTTGCAGCCGCCGCTTCTTCGAGCGCCGCACGAGCTGCCTGTTCAGCGACTTCGGCGGCTTCGGCATCTGCGCGCTGTTGTTCAATGATCTTTTTGGCCGCCTCGGCTTCCTGCAGGCTTCTAGCATAAGCTTTCTCTTCAGCTTCGGCACGTACCGCTTCTTCCTGAACCATTTTGGCAGCTTCTATCTCGGCCTGAGCTGATTCTTCAGCTTGCTTGACTTCTACTTCAGCCTGCTCTTGCTCCATCCTGGTTTGTGCTTCAACTTCCGCCGCCTCTTCCTGTTGAACTTTTACTTCTTCCGCTTCAATCTCGGAACGGCGGACGTAGGTACGCTTTTTACGCACTTCTACATTGATGGTTTTGGTCGTGGTATTTCGACCTGAAGTTCCAGAAACACGAAGCTCGCTTCTGCTCTTGCGTTGCAGCGTGATTTTCTTCGGACCGCTTGGCTCATCCTTTCCATGGCTGCTGCGTAACGACTCGAGCAGCTTTAATTTGCCTTCATCGGAAATCGGGGCATCAGCGCCCGCGACTTCAACACCGGCCGTCTTTAATTGATCCAGTAATTTATCGACACCTATGCCGATAACTTCCGAAAGTTGTTTAGCAGTTACATTTGCCATGTTTTAGTTCCACTTGCTATAAGTAAAGGCTTCTTGCCTACTCCGTTGCCGCGCTCGATTCTGCCTCTTCCGCAAACCAGGGTTCACGCGCCTTCATAATCAACTTGCCGGCAAATTCCGCATCGATACCTTCTATTTCTTCAAGCTCATCGGTCGACTGCTCCGCCAGGTCTTCCATGGTGCAGATACCACTGCGTGAAAGTGTATGCGCCAACTCACTGGTCATGAACTCCATGTTCAACAAATCGTCCTGAGGTTCACCTGCCTCTGCCGTTTCTTCCTGCGCAATAGCCAATGTTAACAAGGCATCACGCGCACGACCACGCAGTTCCTGCACAATTTCTTCATCGAATTCAGCAATTTCGCTGAGCTCGGCTTCCGGTATATAGGCGACTTCATCAATCGTGGTAAGCCCTTCCTGCACCAGGACAATCGCAACCTCTTCATCGACATCGAGCTGGCTCATAAAATTTTCAACCAGCTGTCGCGCTTCGCCCTCAGACTTCTCTTCGGCTGCCGATTCATCCATTACATTTAGTGTCCAGCCGGTAAGCTGGCTTGCCAATTTGATATTCTGCCCACCGCGTCCGATCGCCTGCGATAATTTTTCTTCGGGCACCGCAATGTCCATTGAATTGGCTTCTTCGTCAATTACGATTGAAGTGACTTCCGCTGGTGACATCGCATTAACCGCAAACTGCGCTGGATTTTCATCCCATAGAATGATATCGACGCGTTCGCCGGCGAGTTCGTTTGAAACCGACTGCACTCGAGAACCCCGCATACCGACACAGGCGCCTACCGGATCCATACGAGGGTCGTTGCTTTTTACCGCGATTTTTGCACGCATTCCTGGATCCCGCGCTGCGGAAATAATTTCGATCAAATCCTGTCCGACTTCGGGAACTTCGAGCTTGAACAACTCGACCAGAAACTCGGATGCCGTTCGACTGATAAAGAGCTGCGGCCCGCGAACTTCCGACGCAATCTTGTACAGATAGCCTCGTATGCGATCGCCTGGACGTACCGATTCACGTGGAATCATTTCCTCTCGAGAAATAAAACCTTCGGCATTGTCACCGAGGTCAACATAAACGTTCCCGCGCTCGACTCGCTTGACCTGCCCCATGACCAGGCTGCCTTCTCGGTCGGTATAGGCATCGATTACTTTACGTCGCTCAGCTTCACGTACCTTTTGCACGATAACCTGCTTGGCGGTCTGGGCGGCGATTCTACCAAATTCAACCGAATCAATCTGATCTTCGACAAAATCACCCAGCTGAATATCGGGTTCATCTATCTGCGCAGCTTCGATACTGATTTGACGCAGCGGCTCTTCCAGCCCGTTTTCTGACACGTCAATTACTTCCCAGCGCCGGTAGGTATCGTAGTCACCCGTATTGCGATCAATATCCACACGAACCTCGATATCCTTTTGATGCTTCTTGCGTGTCGCCGAAGCCAGCGCGGCTTCAATCGCTTCAAATATAACTTCGCGATCAACACCCTTTTCGTTGGATACAGTATCGGCTACTAGTAGAATTTCTTTGTTATCCATCGTCGTTACTCGTTAATAAATTCAATAACCCGTAAAATCATTCAGAATTTAGCGGCATTTCATTCACACTAAAATTCACCTTTCAAATTTGCCTTCGCAATATCGGCAAACGGTAAATCAAAGTGTTCTCCATCAACATTAATCTTGACCGTTCCGGCCTCTGCTACGCCCTGCAGCTCGCCCTTAAAATTTTTACGCCCCTGCAAACCGAGATTCAATTTAATCCTGGCCTGCCTGCCGACGTACTTTTCATAATCGACAAGCTTGAACAGCGGCCTGTCCACACCGGGCGAAGACACTTCCAGATCGTAAGCCTGTGATATCGGCTCTTCGACATCCAGGATACCGCTAATCTGATGACTGATAGCAGCACAATCATCAAGATTAACTCCTGCTTCGCGATCAATGTAAACCCGCAATGTGGCATGACTGCTGCCACCCAGTAATTCGACCCCAACAAGTTCGTAGCCCATCGACTCAACAACCGGCTCAAACAGCTCTGTCAAATCCCGCACCACAGCCTCCTCGGACCAATAAAAAAGGCCCATAAGGGCCTTCTGACTGACTACCGACAGCTCCTGGATCAAATCCATTTGTAGTCAGCAAAAAATTTTACGCAATTCCCGTTTAAATTAAGGGATTGGTAGCGAGGGTAGAATTTGAATCTACGACCTTAGGGGTATGAGCCCATCCCTCGCACTTCGGTGGCGCATAATACTACAGGCAACTCAATGAACACAAGGGGTGTGGGTAGTTGTGGTGGGTTTGTTTTTATAATTTATGAGTACCGTACTGCGAAGGCGTTACGATGGCTTTGTTTATTTGCGATTACAATTAAAGCACCTTATATAACCATGTTCGGGGAAGCCCTGGGAACAATTACGATTCCGCAAGCACGAATTTAGAATTCCGTATTAACCTGGAGGGAATCCGGTGTCGGATTTTTTCATGCAACTCAGGCAGTTTCGACCAGTGCAGACCCTGCTGGTAGTGGTGAGCGGTATGATATCCAAGATTACCCGTCAACAGATTAAAGAATGGGTTGGCGTTGTTGTACGAGGCATGGAACGCATCATCGGTATCCAGACCGTTGTGGTGGTCAAACGTCACCCATGCCGTGAATAACAGGCTGATCACCATCGGTATTACAAACACGAACAGCGCTGGAACGAACCGAAACCAGCACAGTGCAACAACACCGATTAGCGTAAATACCGAATAGACCAGGAAGTCGCGCTGGACCCGCGGATGCTTCTTGCCCACCTGGTAGCCCCGGAAGTAAGCGGTTGCTGCAATTTTCAGGGTGTACTCCAGCGCGTTCATTCCCTTGCCATTTGCCCGCTTCCACCCACTCTCATCACGCGACTGGTCGAGGAAGTTTTTGTGATGACCGAGCACGTGGTGCAATACCCAAAGGTTCGTGGTCACGCCGGTGTGGAGCGCATAGAAAAATTCGAGAATGCGATTGAGCGGTTTAGCGTGGAAGGTCATCGTATGCTGATGGTGATGATTCCACGCACAGATCACACCTTTCGGAATAATCATGATCAGCATAATACCCGCCAACCACCAGACACTATCGACCAGAAAGTAGATACTGAAGTCGATCATGCTGAACACGAGCACAAACAAGACCGGAATCCGGTCCGCGGTAAATCTAAACATAATGTATTTGGGTCAGGAGACCCCTTATTCCTTCATCGAGATTATTGAAGTCACACAAAGCGCGCAGACTAACATAGGAATGGCGGCGATGCGCGGGCATATTCGTCACCCCACGAGAAAAGGTGCATCGGAAGCCCGCTGTGGGTACTTCAGAGAAGTCTAGAGTGACAACCGAATTGGTGTTTGGAGGTTGAAAGCAAGCGGCGTATCTGGTTGATTAGATGTTTATCAGGGATCACCGAGCCCCTAACAATGAAAGGCACCGCTGCTGCGTTTCTTTGGAGCGATCGCGCAACCAGGACAGAATATCAGCCAGACCTCGTTTTTTAACGAGTGTCGGATCGTATACAAAATAAAAGCCATCAATCGCTACCCCATGCCCGGAACGAC
>QIJI01000425.1 GCA_003231795.1 Gammaproteobacteria bacterium | reverse complement strand
CAGATCCTTGAGATTGGCATCGTGAATTGAGTATTTGCTCAGCAAACGATCATAGATCGATTTGCCATCCAGCAGGTTATGTTCAAAATCCTGATGATTGAACCAGTTACGAACCTTGGAACGGGTGCCGGCCGATTTGATAAAGCCGAGGTTTTTATTCATCCAGTCGCGACTCGGCCGACTCTCCCTGGTCGTCAGAATTTCCACCTCATCGCCGCTATGCAAGACCGCAGTGAGGTTCGCAATACGTCCGTTGACCTTGGCACCGCGGCAGCGATGCCCTACTTCCGAATGAACACTATAAGCAAAATCGAGTGGCGTTCCTCCCTGGGGAATATCGACAATTTGACCTGTCGGGGTGAATACGTAAACCCGTTCGCTGGTCAATTCGGTCGAAATTTCGGAAATCGCATCCGACACTTCTTCAGCAGACCCCTGCAGCAAATCGCGCATCTGTGAAATACTCGATTCCATGCGCTGATCAAGTTTTGCGCCTTCTTTATAACGCCAGTGCGAAGCCACTCCAAGCTCCGAGTTTTCGTGCATTGCAAAGCTACGAATTTGCACTTCGACGATTTTACCATCTTCGGCGACTACTGCGGTATGCAACGACCGATATCCATTTTCCTTTGGATTCGCGATGTAATCGTCAAACTCGTTCGGAATATGTTGCCAGGTGGTGTGTACCACTCCCAGAACGGCATAACAGTCCGCCACTGAATCAACCAGAATACGAACCGCGCGTACATCGAACAATTGATGAAACTCGAGATTCTTGCGCTGCATTTTGCGCCAGATACTGACGATATGTTTAACCCGACCCTCGACACTGGACTTGATCTCCTGCCCAGTCAGCAAGGCTTCCAGTTGTCGCGTAAATTGTTCGATAAAGGCTTCGCGTTCACTGCGTTTTTCCTCGAGCAACTTTGCCACGCGTTTGTATATCTGTGGTTCCAGGACACGAAAGGCCAGATCTTCAAGCTCCCATTTGAGCAGGCCCATGCCAAGGCGATTCGCCAGCGGCGCAAAGATATCCATAGTTTCCTGGGCAATCACCTGCCGCTGCTCATAGTCTCCATGTTTTAGTAGCGGTAGCCGTTCGGCGCGATAACAGAGTTTTATCAACATCACGCGTACATCGGAAACGACGGCCAGTAAAAGCCGGCGCAGCTTTTCTGCCTGCTCCGGAGTATCGATACGCGCCTGGCTGCCCTCTTTCAACGTATTGAGTTGATTCACGCCTTCGGTCAACTTTGCGATCTTGTCACCAAACTCTTTTTCAATCTTTTCGAGCGGCAGCGATTCGCGCAGCTCGGGATCGCTCAGCAATGCCGCAATAATGGTATCGCGATCACTACCCATATCCAGAACACGCGCGGCAACATCAATACTGCGCGGTAAACTTTTGTCAGCATGCGGCAGAGCAGAAGCGTATTCGATTGCGCTGGCAATCTGATCGTCCCATCCAATCTGCTGTTCGAGACAGTCAAAAAAAGGTTTGTTACCGTCGTTGTTCACCGACAATTGAATCAGGAGCGTAAGATTTTCATAGGCGAAACATTATAAACCCTGCGACTCACAAGGGTGCCGGCAATCGTTAACACCAGGCTCGCAGAAACCACGCTGTACACCCATACCATCACCGAGAACTGATATTCGATATTAAAAAAGTAGACACTGATAGCCCAACCAGCGAGGGTCGCAATAGCCGCCGAGAAAAATCCGATCAAGGTACCCATCAACGTAAACTCGAGTATATGCACGCGATACAATTGCCTGCTACGAGCACCGAGTGCACGCAATAACGACGACTCGACTTCACGTTCATGCCTGCCGGTCTGAATCGCTGCCAGCAACACAATGGCGGCCGAAGCCAATGCAAACAAGAAAAAGAACTGCAACGCAAATGAAGCCTTGTCAACAAGGCTTTGTACGCGAGCCATCATTTCGGTGATATCGAGCAAGGTCACCGAAGGAAAGCGTTTTAGTAATTGCTTTAAGTCGGCTTTATTTTGCTCCCCTATCGTGGCGCTCAAGAGCCATGTCTGCGGCAAATCCTGAACCAGGCCGGCGTTGGTCATCAGGTAAAAGTTGGGTTTGAAGTTTTCCCACACGACCGAGCGGATACTGGTTACCGGACCTTTCATTACGCTGCTACCGACCGAGAAAGTCAATTCGTCACCGAGCGACAGGCCGAGTCGTTCGGCCACCCCTGATTCGACCGAGATCTGCGCATCTCCGCTGTCATTAATCCATTCACCCGATACGATTTTATTCTGGTCGGGCAGGGCTTCGGCGTAGCTGATATTAAAGGTGTGTATTATCTGGTGCGGAGCGCGCGGATGATCGAATTTGATGTCCTCGACCCTGACCCCATTGATCTGTGCCAGGCGTGCGCGTATCAACGCATAAGGCGCTGACGCTTCGATCTGCCTTTGTTTCAGAAACTCATTGATTTCGACTACGTCGTCACTGCGGATGTTGACCATGAAATAATTCGGAACGTCTTCGGGTAATTGGGCCTGCCAGGCACCGAGCAACTCGTCTTTGACGACAGCGATCAGCAATATTGCAATCAATACCAGACTGAAACCGGACATTACGTAAATCGCGCCGCGCGAGCTCGCCCTCAGCCGGCTCAGCAAATACTGGCGTAACCAGAAATGTCGGCGCGATGACAAGAGCAAGGTTTTAACCATCAAACCCAAAATGACTGGCAAAAGTAGCGCGCAAACCAGTATCAGCATCAGCGTTGCCATCGCCAACAGCGAGCTTTGCATAAGTAACATCAAAACCAGGAAAACAGCGACAATTGCACTCGCCGAAATCATCAGACCCCGAAACCAGGAACGCCGATCGACAACAGTCCGTAACACCTGCATCGGCGGAGTTGCCATCGCGTTAAGCAGAAATGGTAATGAAAATCCCGACAATGCCAGCAATCCAACCAGGGCTGCGGTCAAAAACGGACCGATACCGATAATCTGAGGCAGGGATCTGCCAAACCATCCATCCAGCGCCCACTGCAACGGGAATTGGCTCAACCAGCCGATCACACCACCTGCCAGGGTCGCGCTAAACCACAACAGACCTAGCTGCCTTAGGTAGTAAACCAGCAGTTTGCGTTTCGAAACTCCAAAGGCTCGCAACATGGCCACTTTGGGCATTTCCTGGATCGAAGTGTAGCGAGCCGTTATTGCGATAGCCGCCATCGCGATAACCAGGGTCAAAACAATCGCGAACGAGAAAAATTTACGCGTTCTTTCTAGCGCCCGACGCATTTCGGGACGCGCATTTTCGAGATCCTGAATCTCTTCCCCGGGTACCAGATTATTTGTGAGCCAGTTTTTGAAGACAGTAACATCTGCCTGCTCGCCTGCAAACATCATGCGATATTGAACCCGGCTACCCGGCACAACCAGGCCGGTATCCGCCAGATCAGCCAGATTCATCAGTACTCTAGGTGCCAGATTAAATATGGTGCCGCCACGGTCCGGCTCGTAGGTTAAAAGCCAGCTTGCGACAAATTGGCGATCGCCGAGATCCAGATTTCCGCCCAGCAGTTGCGCCAGCTTGGAATCGAGCCAGACTTCACCCCGCACCGGGCCCTGTTCACTTGTCGATTTGGTTTCGGTAACCTGGCGTGCGCGTTCGAGTCGGCCGCGCAGGGGATAAGATTCGTCGACTGCTTTCAATTCGACCAGCTGAGGGCTGTCATCGACAAATATTGCAGTGCGCAAGCTCAGACTTTGGCTGACTTCAAGCCGATGATCCTGCGCCGCTTCGCGGTAGCGATCATCTAATGGTTCGGTCGACAGTACGACCAGGTCTGCGGCCAGTAACTCGCTCGCCTGACGATCAAGCAGTAGTCCGATTCTCCCGGTTATCAGCTGGCTCGAGGTCACTATGCTGACCGTAATGACGGTCGCGACGAACATCAGCCAGTAGGAATGAATGGTTGCGCGTCTTATTTTCATCGTAATTTTTTGGGTACCCTATTGGCTGATCAAACGCCCGGACTCTAGCAAAATCTGGCGATCGCCACGCTCGAGCAGCTCGTTTTCGTGCGTCACCAGAACCAGCGTAGTACCCAGTTCATCGCGCAGATCAAACATCAAATCCGCAATTTGGTGGCCAGTGACTGCATCGAGATTTCCGGTCGGCTCGTCGGCAAATAAAATACTGGGGCGGGGCGCATAGGCGCGTGCAATCGCAACCCTTTGCTGCTCACCGCCCGACAGGTGTTCTACCGGGGTATGGGTCTTGGGCGCCAAACCAACCTTTTCGAGACTGGTCTGCGCCAACTCGAAGGCTTGATCGGAACCGGAAAGTTCTAGTGGTAACATTACATTCTGCAGTGCGGTGGCCCCCTGCAGTAAATGAAAGGACTGGAACACGAAACCGACCTTACCGGCACGAATAGCTGATCGTTGCTCTTCGTTCCGGGTTGCCATGCCTTTCCCCAGTAGAGAAATGTCACCACTACTGGGCTGATCAAGGCCCGCCATCAGTCCGAGCAAGGTCGTTTTGCCGGAGCCGGAGGCACCTTTAATTACCACTGCCTCTTGAAATCTGACCTGGAAGGATATATTGATAAGAATATCGAGTTTACCTTCAGGGGTTTCAACGGTTTTGCCGACCTGGTCCAATATGATGCAAAAATTTTCTTCAGCCATAATTTTTTCGATGTTGCTTGGTTTTCACGCTTTCAGTTATGCGAGTCATGATGAAATCAATATCCTGATTCTAGGAGATAGTCTAAGTGCTGCTTACAATATACCAGTAGACCAGGGATGGCCCCGCTTGTTCAGCGACAATATCAGGGCAAAATTTTCGCAATCAAGCGTTATTAACGCAAGCATTAGCGGGGAGACTACATTTGGCGGGCTACAGCGCCTGCCACAACTACTGGCTGATCTGAAACCGACCCACCTGATTATCCAGCTGGGCGGAAATGACGGTCTCAGAGGTCTGAACCTCAACCAGAGCAGCGACAATTTACGCCAAATGGCGCTTCTCGCCAAGCAACAAAATGTAACAATTTTACTGATCGGGGTTCGCATGCCACCCAATCTCGGGGCTGCTTATAGCAAACGCTTCCAATCCATGTTCGAAAACGTGGCAAACGATCAGAATATTGCCTATCTGCCGCGCTTCCTTGAAGGTGTCGCAGCTAGCGAGCCCGCTTTAATGCAGGCTGACGGTATTCATCCCACGGCCAGGGCCCAGCCAGCTCTGGCTGCAAAAGTTGAATCGTTTATGGCCGAATTCCTCAGGGCCTATTCACACTGAGCAGACTTTCGAGCTGATGCAGGTCGCTGATCTGATAATTCGGTGGCGCCAGGTGTTCCGGCCAGAGATTGCCTTCACGATTGATCCAGATCGCCTGACATCCCGCTTCGAGCGGGCCGACCACATCATAGACGGGATGATCTCCGACATAGACAATCTGTTCCGGCAGCGCATCGAAACACTCGGCCAGGCGATGAAAAATCAATCGGTCCGGCTTGGCTACTTTAAACTCCGAGGCACTCACCGAGTGTTCGATCAGGTGCCCCAGACCAACCTGCTCGATGCTGGCATTTCCATTACTGATTGCTCCGAGCTGGTAGCGCTTCTTTAGTCGCTGCAGACAAGGCAGGACATCGTCGTAAAACTCGACCTGTTGCCGGGCATTAAAGAATATTTCGAACCCCTGCTGCGAGACCTGGTGCGCGTCGTAATCGTGCTGCTGGCCCAAAAATGCGAGAAAATCGTAGCGTAACGAGGTCAGGTCGACCGAGTAGCGTGGATCCCGGGCGCTGAATTCACGTCTCAAGGCTACCAATTCTTGCGCATTGTAAGTACTGGTTATTCGAGGATGATTTTGTTCCAGCCACTGGTAAAGCGTATGTTCAGCATGATTGATGGTTGGCATACACGGCCACAGCGTGTCATCCAGATCAAAGGCAATAATGGTGATTTTATCAAGCAAAACGGCTCCGTTCAGCTTATTCGCCTATCTTGTTAGCCTGAGAACTACTTCTTCAAATACGATTGCCAGTAGCTGTCGGCTTTGGAAATACGCTGCTCGGTTTTACTGTCCCAGCGAGCGCGGCCGCTTTTATGCCCAAACAGATAAAGTTTTTTGTCAATGATGCGCCAGACTTCGGGATCGATGTCGCTCAAATTACCCAGACTCATCTGGTTCGAGCAATAGCCACCGTACTGGGGTGCAAACGCCACGGGGGTCGCGATGAACTGTTTCAGATTGGCTTCGCTGGAAAACAGCCAGGTCGCTTCATTCCAGACATACGAGTATTTCTTGTTTCCCTTGACGGGTTTGGACTGATTAAAATAACCCACCGCATCGTAACCATCCATAGCCACGTCGCTGAGGTAACCAGGATTAATCTTCTCGAAGGCCTGGGCCTGTTGCAGCGGCATAATCACCAGCGAGATCAGGACAAGAAATGGAATGAAACCAGTTTTCTTCATCACGACAATATACCATAGTAATTCACGATGTTTAGGACAAGTTGCCGTATCATTGGTTCAAACTGCAGGTGGCGAATTACTCTTTATCAGCTTAGCTTTCACTGGCCGTCAATGTTCTTTACTATTACGCAGCAGACACAGTTATTATCTTTTTATGACCGAATCCAGAGCCCGATTAAGCGTTGACGTTGGCGGAGTCAAGATTGGCGCCAATGCACCGATTGTGGTGCA
>QIJI01000014.1 GCA_003231795.1 Gammaproteobacteria bacterium | reverse complement strand
AAGCAGCAGCGGTGACGGCACACGTCAGAAATTTCGCAAAATGTTGCGTGAAGGCAAACTCGATGACAAGGAAATAGAAATTGATTTGCAGATGCCCTCGGTCGGAGTCGAGATCATGGCGCCACCGGGCATGGAAGAAATGACCAATCAACTGCAGGGGATGTTTCAGAATCTCGGTAATCAGAAAACCCGAACCCGTAAGCTACGTGTTGAAGATGCGTTAAAAATGCTGACCGATGAAGAAGCCGCAAAACTGATCAATGAAGATGAGCTCAAATTGACGGCGCTTGAAAATGCGGAACAAAACGGCATTGTCTTTATCGATGAAATCGACAAGGTCGCAAGACGCCAGGAGACCAGTGGCGCGGACGTTTCACGCGAAGGGGTCCAACGCGACCTGTTGCCGCTGGTCGAAGGTTGCACGGTATCGACCAAGGCCGGCATGATCAAGACTGATCACATCCTGTTTATCGCGTCCGGTGCTTTCCACGTTGCCAAACCGAGCGATCTGATTCCGGAATTGCAGGGGCGATTACCTATCCGTGTCGAGCTATCAGCCTTGACGATTGAAGATTTTGTGCGCATTTTAAGTGAACCGAATGCATCGCTAACCGAGCAATACACTGCATTAATGCAAACCGAGGACGTGGATCTTGAGTTCACTGACGATGCCCTGGCGCGTATTGCCGAGGTAGCCTGGCAGGTCAATGAAAAACAGGAAAATATTGGTGCGCGACGACTGCATACGGTAATGGAACGGCTGCTCGAAACCGTTAGCTTTGAGGCATCGGACATGGTTGCGCAAACCATCACCATCGATGCCGACTATGTCAACGATCATCTGGGCGAACTATCGCTGGATGAAGATTTATCGCAATATATTCTCTAGGAGTCCGGCAGACTCCTATTATGAAACCCACCGAAATCAGCCTGCACA
Organism: Gammaproteobacteria bacterium; assembly: GCA_003231795.1. GTDB lineage: Bacteria > Pseudomonadota > Gammaproteobacteria. The sequence goes on along the minus strand of QIJI01000014.1, from coordinate 4,654 downwards.
AGCTTTCCAGGATTCTCGAGCTCAGCTTCGAGGACGGATCGAAATTTAAACTGCCGATCGAATACCTGCGTGTTTACTCCCCCTCTGCCGAGGTTCAGGGTCATGGTCCGGGGCAGGAAGTATTGCAAATCGGCAAGCAGGACGTAAACGTCGATCGGATTGAGCCGATTGGGCATTACGCGATTAAACTCGCCTTTGACGACAATCATGACAGCGGCATCTATAGCTGGACATATCTCTATGAGCTGGGTACCAGCTACGATGAAAAATGGCAGCAATATCTGGATCGTCTCGAAGCTGCAGGGCACTCGCGCAAGCCCTGAGCAATTCCATCATCCCTGCGCTATTACTCCGTCATCCCCGCGAAGGCGGGGAACTTATGAAGAACCAAACCAGCGTCATTCCGATACGTCAGACCGCTGCATAGGTGGGAATCTTACTAAAACGCCACCATAACACGGTCCCCGCCTGCGCGGGGATGACGAAGTAATAGTGCGCGAGGGATGACGAAGTAATAGTACATGAATGACTGGATTCCGGTTTTTCGATAATGACGTCTAAAGCCGCCCCGTGTTATGGTTGCCGCCATGCAAAAAGCCAGTACTACAGACTTCGGTTTCGATCAGGTACCCATCGCAGACAAGCAAGGTCGGGTTGGCGCAGTATTCGATTCAGTAGCGCAAAAATACGACCTCATGAATGACGTCATGTCGTTCGGGGTACATCACCTGTGGAAGCGTTTTACGCTGGAAATGTGCGGACTGCGTAAGGGCCATCAGGTGCTCGACCTCGCCGGCGGCACCGGCGATCTTGCCATTCGTCAGGCGCAAATAGTGGGTTCTTCAGGTAACGTGATTCTGGCCGACATTAATGCGTCGATGCTGTGGCAGGGACGAGATCGAGTTATCGACAAAGGCCTGATCGATCGGATTGAAACCGTGCAATGCAATGCCGAAATCCTGCCTTTTGCCGACAACCGGTTCGACTGCATCACCATTTCTTTTGGATTGCGCAATGTGACTGACAAAGCGACTGCACTGGCGTCAATGCAACGTGTATTGAAGCCGGGAGGCCGACTTTGCGTGCTCGAGTTCTCGAAGCCAAAATACGAATCTCTGGACAAGATATACGACTTTTACTCGTTTAACCTGCTGCCGCGCTTGGGCTCCCTGATCGCGGGCGACCGCGACAGTTATCAATATCTGGCTGAATCGATTCGGCGCCACCCGGATCAAAACACGCTCAAAGCCATGATGATCGAACAGGGCGGCTTCGATGAAGCTGAAGTATTCAATCTTAGCGGTGGTATCGTCGCGCTTCACAGAGCTTTCAAGTACTAGTGTCCGTTCAGCCCGACAGTTATGGCGCGACCTTGTTCGATTCAGTTCAAAGCGGGTTACTTGCAGCGGCCGAAATCAGTGGTAACCGGTTACTTGATTTTGATCAACAGGCTCTCGAGGCCTGTCAGGAGTTGCAGGGAAGCTGCATTGCCATCGATATTACCGACCTTGATTTCCAGCTTTATTGTCACCCCGGGGGCTGGGGAATTCGACTCAGCCGCGAGGCCCCGACGCGCGAGATCGATGCCAGTATTTCAGGCCGCCTGATGGCGCTGGTTAACCTCGCCATCGAAGATGACAAAGTTTCGACTTCAATCCGGGAAGCCGTCCGTTTTGACGGTAATGTCGCCCTCGCGCAGAAGTTGCAAAAAATTCTGAGTGAACTCGATATCGACTGGGAAGAAGCGCTGTCACGCCATACCGGTGATATTGCAGCCTTCCAGATTCATCAGCAAATGCGCAGTTTCGGTAAGTGGTTTCGCCAAAGCACCGATTCGCTGCTGCAGACCAGTAGTGAATACCTGCGCGAAGAAGCGCGCTTAAGCCCTACCCAGGTGGAATTTGACCGATTTCAGTCCGAGCTTAGCCTGTTGAAAAACGATGTCGCGCGCACCGAAGCGCGGCTTCAGCACTTACTCACGAAAATTCAGCCCTCTTAATGCGCAAGCTGTCACGCCTGATCTCAATCAATTTCACCATGGCGCGTTTCGGCCTCGATGAAATTATCCTGTCGATGCATTTTTACAGACCGCTTTACCTGCTCGGCCTGATTAACCCTTTCAACTGGTTTCGTAGCAAAGAGCTGTCACAGGCACAGCGCCTGCGCCTGTGCATCGAATCTCTGGGTCCCATTTTTATAAAATTCGGTCAAATGCTTGCCACCCGACGCGACCTGTTCGGAGACGAAATAACGGACGAGCTTGAAAAGCTGCTCGATCGAGTGCCACCCTTCCCATGGCCCGAGGCGCGTGAAATCATCGAGCAGCAGCTCGGAATGCCGCTGCAACAGGCATTCAGTGCATTTGATGAAAAGGAAATCGCCTCCGCTTCCATTGCCCAGGTTTACGCAGCACGGTTGCCGGATGGGCAGGATGTGGTGGTAAAAATTGTCCGCCCCGGAATTGAACAGAAAATCCGCCAGGATATCGAAGTATTAAAAATGCTGGCGCAAATGGCCGAGCGCTACTGGGACGAAGCCAAACGAGTCAAGCCGGTCGAGGTAGTCCGCGAATTCGAGTCGACTATTCTGAATGAGCTCGACCTGGTTCGTGAAGCTGCCAATGCAAGCGAATTGCGGCGTAATTTCGAAGGCTCGCCGGATCTGTATGTGCCGATGGTTTACTGGGATTATTGCCGCAAGAGAGTGATGGTGATGGAACGCATAAACGGAATTCAGGTCACCGACATGGAGCAGTTACAGGCCGACGGAGTCAATCTCGAAGTGCTCTCGCGCAAAGGCGTGGAAATCTTTTTCACACAGGTGTTTCAACACAACTACTTTCATGCCGACATGCATCCCGGCAATATTTTCGTCGCCCGGGGCCATGCACAGGATCCAAAATATATTGCCGTCGATTTCGGCATTATGGGTTCTTTATCGAAAAGTGATCAACGTTACCTCGCGGAAAACTTTGTCGCCTTTTTCAATCGTGATTACCGTCGCGTAGCCGAGTTACACGTAGATTCCGGCTGGGTGGATCAAGATACCCGGGTAGATGAATTTGAAGCTGTCATTCGCAGTGTTTGCGAACCGATGTTCCAGCGACCGCTGGCTGAAATTTCTTTCGCACAGTTGTTACTGCGGTTGTTCCAGACCGCCCGCTCGTTCAATATGGAAATCCAGCCACAACTGCTGTTACTGGAGAAAACCTTCCTTCACATCGAAGGAATCGGGCGCCAGCTTTATCCGCAGCTTGATTTATGGGATACCGCAAAACCCTTTATGGAGCGTTGGCTGTCGGAACAACTCGGAGTCCGTGCGCTGGTCAAAGGCTTGAAGAAAAACCTGCCTTATATCGCCGAACGCCTGCCTGAACTGCCGCAACTGGCGCTCAAGGCGCTCGAAAAAATTGCTGGCGATGATTTAAACCTGCGTCTCGACCCTGCCCAGATCGATAGTTTGAAACAGGAAATTCGTCAAGCTAACCGCCGCAATGTACGCGCTATCATCGGGGGCAGCCTGGTCATCAGCGCGAGCCTTATTCTCGGACTCGACGGCCTGGCGCCGATAATGGTCGGTAGCGGGCAGTTAATTGCACCGCTGATCAGCGTGGTACTGGCTATTCCAGGATTATACCTGTTGATCAGCAGCCACGACTAATGCTGTAACCGGGTATTCTCTAAACAATCCCTGAGCAATTCCGGGATTCTCTAGCACTGATCAATTGTGAGGTTCTTGTTGAGTCGCTTACCGTGTTTGTATCCTTTCCAGTAAGCCGATTTGACTTCTTCGCGGTACTCTTCCGGAATTGATTCGAGGTACTCGTTGTAATCGCGATTGAATACTTTATCGTCCTGACAGAATTTTCGACGATATGCGAGCTGACCGCTTATTCCCGCAATGCGCAGATGACGGAACTTGGGATCTTCGGGTGCCACTTCTTCTACCACTTCCTCTACCACAGTTTCTTCGGGCGTGAGCGCATCTTCGGTGACATTAGCGTCGGGTTCTTTTTCGCCACGGGTACGTGATCGGGTCAGGCGCTCACATTCATCCTGTGACAAAAGCGTGCTTTCATCCTTGCTCTTGTCAAAACCTTGCTGAAATGCATCACGCATCTGATCGCGACTTTCATCCGGCATCATTTGCACACGTCGCGTGAACTCGGCCAGAATACCTGCCTCACCACATTGCAAGCGGGAATAGCTCAGCGTACCTAGCGTTCGTGACAGATTCACGACAGTATTGGTAGCGTTTTCGAGCACGATAGGATCAATAATGACGCCATCCTCTGCCGGTTCATTGAGGTTGGCGATGGCCTGGTCGATAATTTCCAATATCGAGCTTAAACCTTGGTCCTTGAGTTCTACCGTTACGCCAGGCGTAAAACTGGAAACCAGGAACAAAGTGAGCAGGATTTTAAGAGATTTCATAGCGTTACCGTATTCTGCTGATAGTCAGGATTAAATCATGTATCACACGCATCATCCAGTACTCATAACCCGGTCTTTTGCGCTAGTTCACAAATTCTAGGATAATACGGCGTCTTTTCCAGCAGTATTATTTAAGGAGCCTCTGATTAATTATGTCATGTCTCTGGCCCACAGGCTGCACCGCAATCAAGGCGCAACTTTGAAAGCATGCGCCCGCCTGG
>QIJI01000489.1 GCA_003231795.1 Gammaproteobacteria bacterium | reverse complement strand
GTTGCCGGAGGTTTTCCAGAACCCCAACGCTATCTTCTATCGCCAGCGTCCTTTGTTCGGTCAAATTGAAACTGAAGCTGAATTCAGGCTCGCCAAAAACACGTAACAGGTCCTCGGGGATGACCGAAAAATCATCCTTCTCAGCGAGGTAAAGATAGGTATCAAATTTGCGATCACTGCGATAGATATGGCACAACATGACAGAGCCAGGTCAAAAAAGAAGCGATCTTAACACAAGGGAGCCTCTAAGGCCGTCAGGCCCTGTACCCCGATATCTCCTGGCGCCTGGCGCACATCATCGAGTTGGAATGGCTTGAAAATCGCAGTAATAATTTTCATAACCTATCTCGCAACAAGACACCCGAATTTTGGTCTCTCTGGGCAAGCAAGGAAATTCTGGCTAGAATTCACTATCACAAGTCGCTTTATGCACTATTTTTGAGGAATATATGATCGACAATCAAACCATCAATCGCCTGTCCGACAAAATTAATGAACTGTTACCGCCGGGCTTAAAAGAGGTTAAATCGGATTTTGATGCGAAACTGAAGAGCCTGTTACAACAGCAGCTCTCTAAATACGAGATGGTCAGTCGCGAAGAGTTCGATATTCAATCCCGCGTTTTGGCACGCACTCGTGAAAAACTGGAATCGATTGAGGAAAAACTAAAAACGCTTGAAAAAAACCTGGCAGGTTAGCGGTCCAGCACCTGGTCTGGTGTAAGTCCATTGGATTTCACCGGCAAAATTAGTTGCGGGTCAGCGCGCCCGAAACATGTTAAGCTTTTTCCAATGAGACCGGAGTGTCTCGCTGGTGCCAACAGGGAGGTCGGCATGTCCTTGATTCAACTCAAAACCCGTGCGCAACTCGGTATCGAAGCTCCCGAGGTTCGCGTCGAAGTGCATATATCCAATGGCCTACCGGCATTTACAGTCGTAGGACTACCTGAAACCGCAGTGCGCGAAGCAAGAGATCGCGTTCGATCAGCCATCATAAACTCAGGCTTCGAATTTCCGGCACGTCGTATCACGGTAAACCTGGCCCCGGCTGATCTGCCCAAAGAAGGCGGTGGTTACGACCTGCCGATCGCACTTGGAATTCTCGCCGCTTCACAACAGGTTCGCGTCGATAAAATACTGCAGACGCTTTGTTTTGGTGAACTAGCGCTCAGTGGGGCCTGTCATAAAATCGAGGGCTTGCTACCGGCGCTGATTGCAAGCCTGAAGGCGCAACAGGTTGTGGTGATTCCTCACGACAATCAGCCGGAAGCAACTCTGGTAGGCGACTTGCCCATTTTTCTAGCGTCATCGCTGGCTCAGGTCTGCCAGAGTCTCAATGGCGGTGATCCACTACCACAACCGCAGACCGACCATGCCCCGGCACCGCAGATTTACCGTTGGGATATAGCGGATGTTTATGGCCAGTTTCAGGCAAAACGAGCTTTAGAGATTGCCGCTGCCGGTGGGCACCATTTACTGATGATGGGACCTCCCGGATCCGGCAAGAGTATGCTTGCACAGCGACTGAATTCGATATTGCCGGAGATGAGTGAAGACGAAGCTATGAGCACGGCCAGTATTCGTTCGATTTGCCGCAAACCGGTTACCCTGAACAACTGGCGTGAACGTCCATTTCAGTCCCCACATCACACGGTATCCCCGGTCGCATTGGTGGGCGGCGGTGGAAATCCGAGGCCGGGGGAAATTTCTCTGGCGCATAACGGGGTATTGTTTCTCGATGAATTACTTGAATTTGAACGACGTGCAATCGAAGTTCTGCGCGAACCCCTGGAAACGGGGCAGATTCACATTTCGCGTGCCGCGCGTCAGGCAACCTATCCGGCGCAGTTCCAGCTTGTGGCGGCAATGAATCCCTGCCCCGGAGGCTGCGAATCAATACGCGATTGCGATTGCAGGGTTGAACAACTTAACCGCTATCGCAACAAACTCTCGGCTCCATTGCTCGACCGAATCGATATTCAGATCGAGTTACGACCAGTGCCTCATCACGAACTGATGAACGCCAACCAGTCATCACAACCCGACAGTGCGTCGATTCGTCGGCGCGTGATTTCAGCCCGCAACATTCAAATCGAGCGGCAAGGCTGCCTCAACGCCCGGCTGGAAAACCGTGCCCTGGAACAGTTCTGCAAACTGGATAAAAACAGCGAGAATCTACTTACCACGGCAAGCATCAAATTCAGGCTGACTGCCAGGAGTTATCACAAATTGTTAAAACTGGGACGCAGCATCGCCGATCTGGCGAATGAACAACAAATATCCAGCGCCCATATTGCCGAAGCAATCAGTTACCGCCGGCTGGAAAAACGAAAATGAGGGAAACGGGAGTGTAGGGATTTACGAGATCCCGGCGGTCCGACGTATTTAGCCCGGAAATTTCATAAATTTGCGCGAAGATCGCGCTGAACATTGATTTCACAAGGAAATTCCCGAAGAAGTCCCGTATCAATGATTCCGGGTGACTGAGGAAATATTCCTTGTGGAATCAATGGGCAAGCGAGATCGTGCATAATTTATGAATTTTCCGAGCTAGAAGTGCTGGCGCACTTTCCGGGACGACATCGCTTTGAGCGATGTCACTTTTGGCGATGTCACTCTGATTCGGACAGGATATATTCGATAACGGCTTTCATTTGATCATCGTCGTATTGCGAACCACCACGCGGTGGCATTGCCCCCACTCCGTTAATCGACAAACTGATCATAGAATCCAGGCCTTTTGAAAGGCGCGCCTTCCATTCACCCGCGTCACCGAGCTTCGGAGCACCGGCAGCACCCGTGGAATGACAGGCAAGACAGGCACCTTGATACAACTGCTCAGGTGTTTTACTCACAGACTCAGCGGAAGACGCCGACATCGGGTTGCTTTGCATTTCAGCCAGTACCACGACGGGTGCGATACGCATCGCAATGTCAGCCATAGTATCGGCAGGCGTGGCCATCGACTCCTTATTTCCTTGCGTTGGAAACACAACTTCGCCGAGAAATACTGCGATCAGCAGCAATGCGCACAAGAGGCCGATTTGTTTCGGCGAAAAGGTTTCGCTTTGGGCAGCGCTCACGAATAGTCTCCAAGGTTTGTTTGGTGCACTGGAACGCTGCGCATTATCCTCGAAAAGTGACCAATTCGCAAAAATTATTTGCTCAAGCCGCCTAAACCGCATAACGATGTATTACAATCACGCCGCGGTCACTATTGATTAGACTGCAAATATAAAGCGCTCGTAGCTCAGATGGATAGAGTGTTGGCCTCCGAAGCCAAAGGTCGTGGGTTCGACTCCCGCCGAGCGCGCCATTTTCGAATGGTCTGTATGATTAAGGCGCCTATCCAGGGACAATAATATATATTTCTAAAACAGTAACCTACAAGGTTTTCTGATTGTTTCGCTTGTTGCCACCTCTCTTGGACAAAGAGCTTGAGCCTGGACCATAGGGCATCGCGGCGTTTAAAATGTTTCCCAACGGATAATCAAGTATTCAAAAAAGTAGATTGAGGTGAATCATGTCCAGTATTGTTACCTTGGCCGAAGCTGACGCGGCAGCGGAGTATATTTCCAAGTTTCAGGCTTGGCACACCGTGGTTGCCACCGGCACGCACCAGGAACTTAACTGGGTCAAATTCGCACCCGGCAGTATTTATCTGCTTCACTCCCACCCTTACGAGCAGACGAGCATCGTGATTCAGGGCCGTATGCGTCTCACGGTTGGTGACGAAGACCGGGAAGTCGGCCCGGGCGACATGTGGTTTGCAGCGTCAGATGTGCCTCACGGTGGGGAGATCCTGGGAGACGAACCAGTGATCTTTATCGACGTGTATTCACCTCCCAGCGGTGGCCACGACGGAGCCGTCACCTACTATTAAATTGTCAAAACCTCGGGCAACGTGCATCCCATAGCAGGATTTTCAAGGAGTCTGACCCGAATGGCACTAAGTTAAGGTTGTTTAGCGTGTAAATTATCCTGCCAAAAATGGCTGAAAGCTGCATAATTCAGCATGAAAAATACAACGCTCTTTTTACCCGGTTTCCACCTCCATACCCTGCGCAAAAAACCGCGTTCGGCACAACAATTACTCGCTGATAAACTGAGTATAATTAAACAAAAATCACTCAGCCAACTGGCTGATTTTCTTAGTAAATTTATTCCCTCTCATTACCTCCAACCTGAACAGGCTGGAACGCATAGCCGCAGAAGAATCTACAGTAAAGAAAATACCTTCTGGGGGTTCTTCTCTCAGGTGTTGGATGCCGATGGTGGCTGTCAGGAAGTGGTTCGAAAGCTTCAAGCCGCTACTGCAATAAAATCAATGCTATTACCCTCATCGTCAACCGCCGCCTATTGTCAGGCGAGAAAGAAACTCTCCCAATTTACGCTTGATGACATCCTCGTAAGCACATCAGAGACGCTTCAATCGGCCGGTAACCCCCACGGCTTTCACGACCGTCGCGTTGTCGTCGTAGACGGTACTGGCTTGAGTATGCCAGATACCAAAGAGAATCAGGCGGTATGGCCACAGCAGAAGAGCCAAAAACTCGGCTGCGGATTTCCTCAGGCTACCGTGTGTGCCTGCTTTTGCTTGCAAACAGGTGGTTTGCTTAGCTATGAAGTCGGCAACAAAAAAAGTCATGAACTGCCGATGTTACGACAACAATGGAACACTTTTAAACCGGGTGATATATTCCTTGGCGATAAGCTTTTCTGTAGCTATTTTGATCTGGCCAATCTTAAAAAGCGAGCTGTAGATTCCGTTGTTACACTGTCCAGGCGCTTACCGGTTACTGAAACAGAGGCGGTAAAGGTTCTCAGTGAGGATGATTGTTTAATCTCGTGGAAAAAGCCCAAACAATCTAAACAGTTGCGTTATTCTCAACAGGAGTGGGAAGCCTTGCCTGACGAGTTAGTACTTCGACAAATTAAAGTCACCGTTAACACACCCGGGTTCAGAGTCAGCTCATTTTATATCATCACCACCTTGCTTGACGCCGATGCCTATTGTGCCAGTGATATTAGCGATCTCTATTTTCAACGTTGGAACGTAGAACTTTACTTCAGAGACATTAAAACGACCATGGGCATGGATATTTTACGATGTAAAACACCCGACATGATCCATAAAGAAATCAGTATGCATTTGATTGCGTATAATTGTATTCGTCACCTTATCGTTGAGGCAGCTGAAAAGCATCACGTGGATGTCAAGCGAATGAGTTTTAAGGGTAGTCTGCAAGCGCTCAGACAGTGGGAGCCTGTGCTGGGTCATGCGCACAATACTAAGAAAGCGTTGCGTCGATTAATCGACCTTCTCTACAAGGCCATTGCAAGCACCATCATTCCAGATCGACCCGGCAGGCGTGAGCCTAGAGCCGTCAAACGAAGACCCAAACCTTTTCAATTATTGACCATGCCGAGGCACGAAATGAAGGAGACGGAACACCGAGGCAGGAAACGGGCTAAACAACCTTAACTTAGTGCCATTCGAGTCTGACCCCATGATCCTTATCTTTTCACGCTATTCGGGAAAAATGATAAAGCCAATATCTCGAAGGAAGAGAAAAACGAACTATCAAGAGCGGTGAAGGTTCTTGTTAAATATTGGA
>QIJI01000313.1 GCA_003231795.1 Gammaproteobacteria bacterium | reverse complement strand
ATACCAGGCAGCGAATCAATCCCCAGCCGGTTGACCACGTCTTCACCACCGCGCCATAAAGACATATTGTGGTGACAACCCGAAGCCGATACACCCATAAACGGTTTGGACATGAAACAGGCAATCAGGTTGTCTTCACGAGCGACCTGGGCACAAATCTGGCGATAAGTCGTCAATCGATCAGCATTTCGCAGGACATCGTCATACTGGGTATTCAATTCAAGCTGGCCGGGCGCGTCCTCGTGATCGCCCTGGATTATATCCAGACCCATTTGCAGTGAGTATTCGATAACCTTCATGAATGTTGGACGCAATTCTTCGAACTGATCGATGTGGTAGCAGTTCGGTTTGGTGACGCCACCGTCGGGCCTGCCATCTTCCCCGCGCTTCAGCCACATCATTTCAGGCTCGGTACCGCAACGCATGTTGAGACCGTGCTTGTCCTGGAATTCGTTGTGGATACGGCGCAGGTTGCCACGACAATCTGAAGAAAGCGCACCGCCTGGATTATCGCGTTCTTCGCGGTTGCGGAACAGGGTACAGAAAACGCGACCAATGCGCTTGTCCCAGGGCAGTTGGCAAAATGTTTCCGGATCGGGGATACCGATCAGTTCCCAGGATTCAGCGCCGTAACCTATATAGTCACCGTGACGGTCGGTAAACAGGTTTGCGGTGGAACCGTATACCAACTGGAAACCTTTTTCCGCGAGACGTTCCCAGTGCGCCGCGGGAATGCCCTTACCCATGATTCGGCCGGTGACTGAGACAAACTGGTAGTAAATATAATCGACACCAGTTTCTTTTATTTTTTCGCTTACCTGCTTAACCAGATCTGCGCGACCTGGTGCTTCTACATGTGCTTCTAAATCGGTCATGTCACCCTCCAGCGGTTCAAGACTTTAAGCTTCTTAATATTCAGTTATGGCGTAAAGCGATCTGGTTGCTGAATCTTTAATGTCACCGCACAGCTTCACGACCTTCGTCCAGATTACACTCAGGACCTACCAGACTGGCGGCAATGGTATACCTATCTAGCGCAGTAAAACAAGGGCTAATCTAACGTTACCTGGACAATTATTCGATAAAATTCTTGTTTTTGTGTACCAATTATACAATCCTGGTACATAATTGCAGCCTAAACGGTTCAGCATTGATTTCACTCCGAGTTCGAAATTTTCACTCTGATCATTTTTAATGTTCTGTATTTCAACAAGTTATGATATATATTTTGAACTGCTCCAGAGACTAAATGCATCCAAAGTCATGCGACAATAAGATATGCCAATTCTAAAATATTATTCGAGTGTATTTACTTATATTGCGGTAATGAGGCTTGATTTGGAATCAAAAATGAAGCACTATTGTACCAATTAACAGTACCAGATTGAAAATTACTTGAGGAACCCTCCCGACTCGAACCGAACCTGTTAACGGTTAAAGCCGGCATCGGTAAAACGTGGCAATTCCAAAGCTTAAAACCAGTAGTAATCGTGTTGGCGTCACCACCAGCAATGTCGCGGTGCAATTACGTCGGCGCATCCTCGAAGGTGAGTACGCCTACGAAGAGCGCCTGCCTGCTGAACGCAATCTGGCGGGAGAGTTTGGTGTTTCACGCGGGACGATCCGCTCGGTGCTGGAACTACTCGAAGAGCAACATCTGGTAGTTCGCATGATCGGAAGCGGCACCTATGTATCGCATAAAGAAATTACCAATCAGCAGGAAATTTCGAGTATTACCAGCCCGATAGAAATGGTCGAAGTGAGAATTGCAATTGAACCCCAGATGGTGCGGCTGGCTATCGCCAACGCCAGTCACCGCGATCTCGATGAGATGCGCCAGGCAATTCTGCAATGTGAAGATTGCAACGGCGATTCGGAGAAATTTGCACGCGCCGATACCGCCTTTCACATGGCGCTGGCGCATTGCTCCAGGAACAAGCTACTGTCCTGGGTCTACGAACGTATCAGCGAAGTTCGTCGTCATTCGCAGTGGCGCATGATGAAGGCGAAAATACTATCACCGGAACAAATCGATCTTTACAACAGCCAGCACCGCGCACTTTACGAAGCCATCGAAGCGCGTGATACTGCCACTGCCACCAAAATGATCAAGGATCATCTGTTCGGGGTGCAGAATGATTTGCTCGAAACCCACGATTACCTAAACCCGACAAATTCCTAGCGGACCAGATTCATGAATGCGCCATTGCTTGTCTCTCCTGTTCGAGTTCTGGAACCGGGATTAAATACCCTGCCCCCCAATACTGAACGCTATGTAGTCAGGGCCGGGGGCGTGACTGCAATTGAACTTGCGGCCGGTGATGAAATCGAGCTGGTTAGTCCCGAAGGTCTGCAACCCGGTGAAATTACCGTGTTTGACGGTCAGGGCAAAAGCGATATGCAGTTGATTGGTGCAAAAGCCAATGGCCGTGCTGAAGGATTCAAATACATCCTTAGTGGTAAAGATGCCAGCGCGGTAAAACTGGAGCGCACTTTACGCTTTCGTAATATTTCGCTCGACTCGGCTCAAAGTACCCGTGTTTTCGATACCGATTCACCCGCAGGCGACTCAGCCAGATACAGCGCGAACGAAAATGTTACCTGCGTGGTTGCAGCACCGGGCGAACCCATGCTCGCCGATCAGCAGAATACCATCACCGACCTGACTCTGTTTGTACATCGCAGCGAAAACGAGACCGAAACCCGGCTGCTAAGATTGCCCGACCCGCTGGCAGACCCTTTACAGGATCATCGAATCGAAGCGCGTACCGCATTTGCCTTCGAAGTAAAGGCCGGCCAGTACATTCAAATCATCGATGTTGAGGGCCGGGAATGTTCGGACTTCCAATGTTTTGACATAGCCGCACTGGACAAGGGACTCGAGCGTTGTCTGGATGCGACCAGCACTCGCCATGTAGTCGGCGCTTCATATCCGGCGCCTGGTTTGCTGGCCAAGTTTTATACCCAGGATTTCGAACCAATGATTGAACTGGTTCGCGATACTTGCGGGCGCCACGACAGTTTCGGTACCGCCTGCACTGCGAAGTACTATGATGATCTCGGTTACCCTGGCCACGTTAACTGCTCGGAAAACTTTAACCGCGCACTTTCTCCATTCGGCATCCAGTCCCGTCCAGGATGGATGGCAATCAACCTGTTTTTTAATACCAGCATCGACGATACCAACCAGATGTATTTCGATGCTCCCTGGTCCAGGCCCGGTGATTATGTACTGATGCGCGCGTTGAAGGATATGATCTGTGTCTCTTCCGCCTGCCCCTGCGATGTCGATCCCGCCAACGGCTGGAATCCAACTGACATCCAGATGCGACTCTACTCGGGCAAGAATTCATTTACCAAAGCGATGGCCTATCGAATGACTACTGACGCTGAAAAACAATTAACCAAAGAGACCGGGTTCCATTCCCGCACGCTCAATCACACCCGTAATTTCACCGAATATGCAGGTTACTGGCTTGCCAATAGCTATACCCGTCATGGTGCTATTGGCGAGTACTGGGCCTGTCGGGAAGCCGCAGTCGCGATCGATTTATCGCCACTGCGTAAATACGAAGTTCTTGGTCCGGACGCCGAATTGCTGATGCAAACTTGCGTCACCCGAAATATCCGTCGACTCGCAGTGGGTCAGGTCGTCTATACCGCAATGTGTTACGAGAATGGCGGCATGATCGACGATGGAACCGTGTTCCGACTCGGACAGGATAACTTTCGCTGGATTGGCGGTTGCGATACCAGCGGTATCTGGTTACGCGAACAAGGGCAAAAGCTCGGGCTTAATGTATGGGTGCGAAACTCCACCGACCAATTACACAACTTGCAGATTCAGGGACCCAACAGCCGCGATATTTTAAAACAGATCATCTGGACTCGTCCCGACCAGGCCACGGTCGAAGAACTCGGCTGGTTCCGATTTTCGATTGCCCGCATCGGTGACGAACTGGGTATTCCGATTATCGTTTCGCGTACCGGTTACACCGGTGAACTGGGCTACGAAGTTTTCTGTCACCCCAGGGATGCGCCTGCAGTCTGGGATGCGATCTGGGAAGCAGGTCAAAACTGGGACTTAACCCCGCTGGGACTGGAAGCGCTGGACATGCTACGAGTCGAGGCAGGTCTGATTTTCGCCGGTTATGAATTCAGCGATCAAACCGACCCATTCGAGGCCGGTATCGGATTTACCGTGCCACTGACAAAAGAGGATGACTTCATCGGCAAAGAAGCATTGATCAAGCGCAAGGAAAGCCCACAACGGGTCCTGGTCGGTTTAGAACTCAACGGTGATGAAATGGCCAGCAACGGTGATTGCGTCAATATCGGTCGAAACCAGGTGGGTGAAATTACCAGCGCCGTGCGTTCTCCGATTCTGCGCAAAAATCTGGCATTGTGCCGAATCCAGGGCGAATACAGCGAGCTCGGAACCGAAGTTGAAGTAGGCAAACTCGACGGCAAGCAGAAACGTTTACCCGCCAAAGTGGTCGGATTTCCATTTTATGATCCAACCAAATCACGCGTTCGCGACGTTCCTCCGCCGGAGTAACGCTCTGTAGCAAAGTACCGACTCAGGCAGAGAAGAAAGCTAGGGAGCCTCTGATTAATTCTGGATGATTCGGGTTGTGATTCAAAATGGTCAAGTTCAAGGCGTGAAACGCGAGTAATAGCAGGGCTATTGCTAAGTTTTACAACGCAGAAATTGATCATTTTGGACACAACACGTTCATTCATGAATTGATCAGAGGCTCCCTAACGAATCACCAGGCAATTGACCCCGGTGAAGTCGAGCAGTTTGCGCGAAACACTACCCATTGACGATGCCTCTATTTTACTCAAACCCCGTGTGCCGACCACAATCAGATCGACACTGCGACGACGCGCAAATCCGGCGATACTGGTAGCCGGATCACCGCTTCCGATAGCGGTCAGCACATTTCTGGCACCCCCTTCACGCGCAGATTTTTTGGCGGCGGCCAGTATGCGATCTGCGGCCTGTCGCATTAATTCATCGCGAGCATCATTAAAGGCTTCAAATTCGGGTGCTTGTTTAAGCTCGGCGGGTAACTGCATTTCGCGGATCACGTTCAGAATCAGCAGTTCTGCTTCATGTTCTACGCACAATAGGGCCGCGAAATTAACCGCGCGACTCGAGGCAGCAGACGCATCGGTTGCAACCAGAATCTTGTTGAACATTGAGGAATATCAACGCAGGTAGTATGGGAATCGCGTATTAAGCCTATATGCGTTCTATTCTGCAAGCCTTGAGGGGGAGAATTTTGGTGAAAATCGTGATTCTGGTCGCATTTGATGACTCAAACGACCGGTTGGAGGTCAGATACGCCCATCCATGGTTGCCAGTGCCGCATATAGATCGGGCCGGCGGTCGCGATAAACACCCCAGGTTTCGCGATAACGCCGAATCTGTGCAAGATCAAAACGATGCATCAACACGGTCTGATCAGACCGATTGGCCACCTCAACCCGGTTACCAAATTCATCAGCGATAAATGAAGATCCATAAAAAGTCATCTGCATATCGCTAGTGGTCGCTTTTTCGGTTCCGATCCGATTTGATGCCATTAACGGCATGATGTTAGCCGCAGCGTGTCCGCACATGGTGTTTTGCCAAT
>QIJI01000294.1 GCA_003231795.1 Gammaproteobacteria bacterium | reverse complement strand
GAAAGTCTGCCAGGGTCATGTTCGCCGCGTTCAATTCCATATCAGCAGCTCGTGCAATTGCGGCACGCATTGGTTCAGGATTTGACTTCCATTGCATATTGGATGCCTCGGTCACATCCATGAAAGTCTGTACGATTTCAGGTTCATCATTCATGAATTGAGTCGAGACGCTGATCACATCGAACATCTTTAAACCGATCTTTTCCTGTTCGGCACCCGTTAACAACGGATCACCCAGTTCAAACATCTCCCGCAGCGGGCCGCCATAAGCGCAGGCCATTACTACATCACCATTTCGAAGGGCATCGACTGCAGCAGCGCCATCATTCGTCGGGACAAGCTCAACTTTGTTCAGGTCGACTCCGAGATGGGTTAATACCTTGAGAAGACGAAAATGAGTAGGGTTCCCTATCGGCGTAGCAATTTTCTTGCCTTCGAGTTGCTTTGCATTAGCGCGCGTAATGCCGGCATCACGATGCACAACACAGTTGTCGGTTTCCGGATAGGCCACCGCAATCCCGATCATGGTCAATTTGATGCCCTGAGTCACAGCAACGACAAATGGAACATGACCCTGCGAATAGGCAATTTGAATCTGCCCCGAAGCCATCGCGGCATTCATTTCCTCGCCATTGCTAAAGGGTATCCAGTTCACCTCAATTCCGAGCGCAGTATCATAGGCCTTTTTAATCTGCGCAAACTGGTTCGGCGTAGGCCATCCCTTGTAATAGGCGACATTGATTTGCGACGGATTGTTAGCGGCCGTACTGGTGGCTATGCCCAACAGGTATATGAGTGCCGCGAAAACACCGGTTAACACCATTTTCATTAGTGGAACGCTCCTGAACTTTAACTAAGGAACTCCTATTGTTACAGGTTACCCAGTGCCACATCAATCGCTGTGATGATTTCATCGATATCATCTTTGCTGCAAATCAGTGCCGGACTGAGACACAGCGTATTATTAAACCCTGGCACACTGCGGTTTGTGCGGCCAATCATGACATTCTGTTTGAGACAATCGGCAACCACAGCGGCAGCTTTTGACTCTTCCACCGGCTCACGTGTCGCGCGATCCTTAACCAGTTCGGCACCGAGAAACAATCCCTTACCACGCACATCACCGATGACGTCATATTTGTCCATCAGTTCATGCAGACGCTCGAGACAGTAGTCACCCATTTTTACGACGTTATCGAGCAGATTTTCACGTTCGATAATTTCCATATTGACCAGTGCTGCCGCCGGACCTCCGGCACAACCCCCGAAAGTACTGATATCGCGGAAGTAATGCATGTTATCGCCGGGTTCAGCAAGAAACTCGTTAAACAGGTCTTCCGTGGTGGCCAGTACTGAGATAGCCGCATAACCACTGGCGACACCCTTGGCCATGGTAACCATGTCCGGTTTGACATCGTAGTGCTGATATCCAAACCATTTACCGGTACGCCCCATGCCACAAACGACTTCATCGATGTGAATCAGGACACCATATTTAGTGCATATTTCCTGCACCGTTTCCCAATACCCTTCAGGCGGCACGATAACGCCACCACCCGCTGTAATCGGCTCGAGGCAAACCGAACCGATGGTATCGGGATCTTCGGCCAAAATAACTTTTTCAAGATCTTTTGCGGCCTGCACCCCGTAGTCAGGATCAGCACCGCGTGGATCATGATAAGCCAGGCAATGCGGAATTTCGACGAAACCCGGAGTAAACGGACCATATTGATCTTTACGCTGCGCCTGGCCACCGGCACTTAGTGCGGTAATTGTAGTCCCGTGATAATCACGATCCCGATAAATAATTTTATGCTTTTTGCCATCGTTTTTGAGTGCGGCCAACTGGCGCACCAGTTTGAATCCTTTTTCGTTGGCCTCAGAACCTGAATTGGAATAATAAATCCGGTTCAATCCTGGCATCTTGTCGATCAGTTTTTCGGCAAACTGGGCTCCCGGAATATTCCCGGCAGAGTTCGAGAAATAGCACATTTTGACAAGCTGATCGCGCACTGCGTCAGCGATTTCTTCGCGCCCGTAGCCGACGTTAACCGTCCATACCCCACCGGAAACGGCATCGAGGAACTCGCGACCGTTAATATCGGTAACGCGCATACCTTTTCCTTCGACGATGACCATCGGATCAGTCGACTGCAAAGGTTTATGCTGAATCAGGTGATGCCACAGATGGTTACGGTCACTGCCTACAATGTCACTAATATTTTCGGGTTTCATCGATATTTCTCCGCTTTACAGATTGCCTGTTTCTGATGGGGAAAGAGAGGCTAATTTGAATTGAACAGGATACAATAGAGCCAGATTACACCTATTCATGAGACCAACCCCAAAGTCCATGCAAAACCGCAGCAATCAACTGATGTGGAACCAGCTATTCCGTATCTCAAAAGACCGTAAAATCAGCTATCAACGGCAATTACGGGAAATGATCGTGAGCGCGATTCTGGACGACAAACTACCGTTGGAAATAGCATTGCCGTCTTCACGCGAACTGGCTCGACATCTCGGAATTGCGCGTAATACCGTGGTTCTCGCGTACCAGCAACTGATCGACGAAGGTTATCTGGTTTCGCGTGAACGCAGTGGTTATTTCATAGACAAGACTATGCTCAATGGCCGTGTGCGGGTTGAACCGCTCAAACTCGACGGTGATCACGAACCGCCGGATTGGAGCCGGCATATAAAATTTCACCCTTCGCGGCAGCGCAACATCGTCAAACCGGTCGACTGGAAAGATTACCCCTACCCATTTTTATTCGGGCAGCTCGACCCCGAACTATTTCCGGTATCCGACTGGCGCGAATGTTGCCGGCAGGCGCTCAGCGTTAGCGATATTCGCGACGTCACTCCAGACCGTATCGACGTTGACGATCCACTTTTGATCGAGCAGATACAGGCCAGAATTCTGCCGCGCCGGGGGGTGTGGGCAGCACGTGACGAAATTCTGATCACCATGGGGGCACAACAGGCATTATATATTCTGGCCGATCTGTTGATTAAAAAGGGTTCCCGGGTCGGTATCGAGAATCCGGGCTACCCGGATGCACGTAATATATTCGCATTAAAATCTCCACATGTGGTGCCGCTTGAGGTTGATGACAATGGCGTGGTGCCGGGCGACGATTTGAGCTCCTGCGAATTGGTCTACATGACTCCTAGCCACCAGTCGCCAACCACCGTCACTATGCCGCTGCAACGCCGTGAGCAGATTTTGAAACAGGCCAACGAAAATGACTTCCTCGTAATCGAAGACGACTACGAGAGTGAAATCAATTTTGTCGGTGACCCGACTCCGGCATTAAAAAGCCTGGATGCCAGTGAAAGGGTCATTTATGTCGGTAGCCTGTCAAAAACACTGGCACCGGGATTACGGCTCGGTTACATGGTTGCCTCCAGGGAATTAATCGAGGAAGCACGCGCGCTGCGCAGATTGATGGTGCGCCACCCACCGGCAAACAATCAGCGTATTGTCGCGTTATTCCTTTCCATGGGGCATCACGACTCACTCATCCACCGGCTCAGCCAGACCTATAAAGATCGCTGGCAAGTGATGGGCGAGGCGCTTAATCGGTATTTGCCTGAATCATCCCGAATTCCGTCATTCGGCGGCACTTCGTACTGGGTTGAAGGGCATGCCCAGCTCGATACCCGCAAGCTGAAGGAGCGGGCCCGCCACGACGGAATTCTGATTGAATCCGGGGATATCTGTTTCATGCAGGAAAACCCGCCGCAGAATTTCATCCGTCTCGGATTTTCAGCCATCTCATCGGCTCAGATCGAACCCGGAATCAAAAAACTGGCGCGCCTGATTCATGAAATGAACTGATGTCCGGGCTGGCATCAAAAATAGGTCGCTACTGGTACTACCCGTAATCGGCACATGGCTTATTTTAGCCGACCACAAAATATCGACCCACGCCGAGGACAACGCGATGAAAATGACCCCCAGTGAAGCCTTTGTTGAAACGCTGGTAGCCAATAATGTTACCGATATGTTCGGTATCATGGGCTCCGCTTTTATGGATGCGATGGACATTTTCGCACCTGCCGGCATTCGTCTGGTCCCGGTTGTGCATGAGCAGGGTGCTGCCCATATGGCCGATGGTTATGCCAGAGTCAGCGGTCGTCACGGTGTGGTCATTGGTCAGAACGGACCGGGTATCAGTAACTGTGTCACCGCGATCGCGGCCGCTTACTGGGCACATTCTCCGGTGGTTATGATCACGCCGGAAACCGGCACCATGGGCATGGGGCTCGGCGGTTTTCAGGAAGCCAACCAGCTACCGATGTTTCAGGAATTCACCAAGTATCAGGGGCACGTTAATAATCCGAATCGGATGGCCGAATTTACCGCACGTTGTTTTGATCGCGCAATGTCTGAAATGGGTCCAACCCAGCTCAACATTCCGCGCGACTATTTCTACGGCGAGCTCGATGTAGATATTCCACAGCCGCAACGGCTTGATCGCGGACCGGGTGGCGACAATAGCCTCAACGAAGCCGCGGAATTACTGGCCCAGGCCAAATTCCCGGTAATCGTTTCCGGTGGCGGCGTTGTTATGGCCGACGCACTGGCACAATGCCAGCAATTGGCTGAACGCCTCGGCGCACCCGTGGTGAATTCCTACCTGCACAACGACTCCTTTCCGTCCAGCCATCCGTTGTGGTGTGGACCACTCGGTTACCAGGGTTCGAAAGCGGCGATGAAACTGATTTCAAAAGCAGATGTCGTGCTGGCCCTTGGCACCCGCCTCGGGCCCTTCGGTACGCTGCCACAATACGGCATGGACTACTGGCCGAAAGACGCAAAGATTATCCAGGTTGATGCCGATAACAAGATGCTGGGTCTGGTTAAGAAAATCTCGGTCGGTATCTGCGGTGATGCCGGTGCCAGTGCGACTGCTCTGATGAGCCGCATCGCTGAAAAGCAGCTTGCCTGTGACGATACCAAAGAAGCGCGCGCTAAAGAAATTGCGGCCGAAAAAGCGGACTGGGAAGAAGAGCTGGATAACTGGACGCATGAGAAAGATGCTTACAGTCTCGATATGATCGACGAGCAAAAAGGCGAAGCAGGCAGTTGGCTGCATCCGCGCCAGGTATTGCGTGAGCTCGAAAAAGCAATGCCTGCCAGCAAGATGGTTTCGACCGACATCGGTAACATCAATTCGGTTGCTAACTCTTATCTGCGCTTCGACGAGCCGCGCAGCTTTCTGGCTCCGATGAGTTTCGGCAACTGCGGTTACGCATTACCCACCATGATCGGCGCCAAGTGCGCTTCCCCTGATCGTCCTGCGATTGCATACGCCGGCGACGGTGCCTGGGGCATGAGCATGATGGAAACCATGACCGCGGTGCGTCATAACATTCCGGTCACCGCGGTGGTATTCCACAATCGTCAATGGGGTGCAGAGAAGAAAAACCAGGTTGATTTTTACGGCCGCCGGTTTGTCGCTGGCGAACTGGAAAGTGAATCATGGGCGGGCGTTGCGAAGGCGATGGGTGCCGAAGGTGTTACCGTTGATCAACTCGAAGATGTCGGCCCAGCGCTCGAAAATGCAGTTGATATGCAGATGAATTCAGGCAAAACCACTGTTCTCGAAATCATGTGTACGCGCGAACTCGGTGACCCCTTCCGTCGTGATGCGCTGTCAAC
>QIJI01000221.1 GCA_003231795.1 Gammaproteobacteria bacterium | reverse complement strand
AACAGGTCGGGTGCTTCGGCCTGACGGAAGCGGATGCCGGCTCGGATCCGGGCAGTATGAAAACCACGGCTACGGCAGTGCAGGGTGGTTATAGCCTGAAGGGTTCGAAAATATGGATTACCAACTCACCGATTGCCGATGTGATGGTGGTCTGGGCTAAACTTGAAGGCGTGATCCGCGGGTTTATTCTTGAGCGCGACATGGAAGGTCTCACCACTCCAAAAATTGAAGGCAAGTTTTCGTTGCGGGCTTCTGTTACCGGAGAAATTGTAATGCAGGATGTTATGGTTGCGGAAGAAAATCTGTTGCCGAATGTGGAAGGTTTGAAAGGACCATTTGGCTGTCTAAATCGAGCGCGTTTCGGCATCGCCTGGGGCTCGATGGGCGCGGCTGAATATTGCTGGCATGCTGCGCGTCAGTACACGCTCGATCGAACCCAGTTCGGACGTCCGCTGGCGGCGACGCAATTGATTCAAAAGAAACTGGCTGACATGCAAACCGAGATTACGCTGGGCTTGCAGGGTTGCCTGCAGATGGGCCGATTGATGGATGCCGATAACTGCCCGGTCGAACTGGTTTCGTTGATGAAGCGAAACAATTGCGGCAAATCGCTCGATATTGCGCGCTCAGCTCGCGATATGCATGGTGCTAACGGGGTCTCTGACGAGTTCCATGTGATTCGCCACGTGATGAATCTTGAGGCGGTCAATACCTATGAAGGTACGCATGACGTACATGCGCTGATTCTCGGCAGGGCTATTACCGGTATTCAGGCTTTTAACTGATGGCGGGATCCTTGGCCGGCTTCAGGGCGATTGAAATTGAACGTCCCGGCAGCGGTGACGATACTCGCGGTTGGGCACCCCCTTATATGCCGGATGAATCCGGTGCAGAGACCTCTGAGTCTGCTTATTTTCATGGTGCCAATCGGGGCAAACAATCCGTTTGTATCGATATGGAAAAAGCAATAGGTCAACGGCTATTGCATGATCGGCCATGTATCGCTGACGCGATAACCTTCAGGCCAGGGATCGTCGGGGTCGAGCATAATTTGATGAGTGCCTGTAATCCACGCTCTTCCACGAATTGTCGGTACGATGGCGGGTCGGTCTCCTACCCGGGTTTCTTCCCGAATGCTGCAATCAAATTGCGAGTCTATGATCGAGCGACCGATCATGCGCTCGCCTACCTTCATTTGGCCCCTGGCGTGCAAGCAAGCCATACGCGCTGAGCAACCCGTACCAGTGGGAGATCGATCAAGTTTGCCCGGATCAATGACAACCGTATTTTTGCTGACCTTGATGCCTTTCTCCTCAAAAACGGGCAACGTAAATTGGCAAAATGAAATATGTGCCCAATCCGGGTTTTCAGGATGTGTAAAGCCGAGTTGTTGATTCGCGGCAACGGTGATTCTGACTCCTGTCTGGGCAATATCCCTGGCCTCGTCGGGCTTGATTTGAAATCCGATTTCGGCCGCATTAACGAGAACAAAACTATCTCCGCCATAGGCCGTATCGACAGTCAGGGTTCCCAGGCCTTCGACTTCCAGCGGGCCGTCGAGTTTATCGGCAAAGGAGGCGACATTTTGTACTTCGACGCTTTGTGCTTTGCCATCTTCGCACCAGGCTTTCACCCGTACCAGTCCACCCGGCGTCTCCAGCGCAAATTCGGTGACGGGTTCCTGCATCGCAACCAGTCCGGTGTCGAGCAATACCGTTGATACACAAATAGAATTCGAACCCGACATCGGTGGGGTATGCTCGGGCTCCATAATGATAAAACCGAATTCGGCTTCGGGGTTTTTGGCGGGAACGAGTAAATTAATATGCTTGAATACACCGCCACGTGGTTCATTCAATACCAGGTTTCTCAGCCGTTGATCGTCCGCGATCCAGCGTGATTGCTGCCACAGACTGTCTCCCGGGGGAGGCGCTACTCCTCCGACAATGACGTTACCCACTTCGCCTTCGGCATGGCAGGACACCATGTGAATGATATTTTTACTTCGCATGCCTTGTTTCCGCTTCAGAGAAATCCTTTAGACGAACTGATCTGAGTTAACGATTTCGCTATTGGCGCGCTATCTAATCACTGATACTCGAAAGAGCTGCTGCTGAGTATCGAACGATCATCGTCGAGAACATTCACCGTCCACAGTCCGGTCCAGGATGGAATCAGTGTTTTGGATGTCCAGACCCGCCAGCGCGCCCCTTTCACTGCAAATGCTTTTTCGAACATAACCTTGTCATTGAAGGTCCATTGATGGGTGATGTTTTGACCGTCGAGATCGTTCAATTCGGTAAAAAACGAAATCGAAGTATAAGACTCGCTGCTAATGCTGGAAACATTCAAAACCGGTTCGCGGTTATCTATGCCAATGGTAAATACGGCTCGACTTACCTCGCCCGCGTAAACAGGAGTACTGAGTATCATTGCAAGCGCAATTAAAAAGGATCGAATAATCGAATGCATCGTGGCCTCCGGCTAAAGGTGTCACAAAACTATAGCATTATGACGGCACATTTCCATTGTGATGCCTGGATACTGAACTAACTTAAGCGCATTTTTAGATGTGCCCTTACCGGTTCTCCCGCAGCAGTTCAATCATGGCACTGGAACTGGCTGATAGTGTCCTGTCTTTGTGGGTTACGATTCCGAGTCGTCGATGAACATCGAAACCTTTCAGTTGGCGATGGATCAGATTTGCATCAACCATGCTTAAAGGAAGAATGCTCCAGCCAAGATTTGCCGAAACCATTACCTTGATGGTTTCGAGGTAGTTGGTTTCCAGAATTATCTTTAAATGCTCCAGTTTGTCTGCAAACAGTTTGTCGATTATTTTACGGGTAAAAGTTCCTTTCGACGGTAATATGGCCGCGTGTTCAAGCAGTAGTTCCGGCTCAATCCCTGACGATTCCGATAAGCTGTGATCGACCGCCAAAACTGCAACGAGCTGGTCTATCCAGACAGGCTCGCAATGCAGTTTTTCGTCAGCCAGTTCCGGCAGTGTCACCACTGCCAGTTCCAGTTCGTTATTTGCAATTGCCACACAGGCGTCTTCGGAATCCATGAAATGCAAATCCAGGTCAACCGCGGGAAAGCGGATTTTAAAGTCCCGTAGTATCTGCGGCAGTCGATGTAGTCCTATATGGTGGCTGGTGGCCAGCGTCAACGTGCCGGAGGGGGCGCCAAGCTGATGGCTTAGTCCTGAACGAAAAGTCTTCAGCTCCTGCAGTATTCTTTCGGCGTGTGGTTTAAAGGCTTGCCCATTCGGCGTAAGCATGCTGCGCTTTCCGATACGATCGAAGAGGTCAGCCTTTAACTGAATTTCAAGCTGGCGAATGCGTTTGCTGACCGCCGGTTGAGTAATATGCAATTTATCAGCGGCCAGTGAAAATGACTCTAATTCTGCTACTGCAATAAAGGCGTTAATTTGTGCAATTTGCATAACTATTCCCAATAGGAATTAAATTCATGAAAAATATGCATTAGAGTTATTTTAGTGAGAAGCGTAGAATTCTACAAGTTTAAATTCGGTAGAGGCTCATGAGCGCAAAAACCTTGTACGACAAGATATGGGATCTGCACCAGGTACGCTGTGATGACGATGGTACAGCCTTGCTGTATATCGACCGTCATCTGGTGCACGAAGTGACATCGCCGCAAGCCTTTGAAGGCCTTGAATTGGCGCAGCGGACGCTCTGGCGAAAACAGTCGATTCTGGCAGTGCCTGACCACAATGTACCTACCATTGGACTGGAGCACGGAATCACGGATCCGGTGGCGCGGTTACAGGTTGAAACGCTGGATGCGAATTGTGATAAACACGAGCTAACCGAATTTAAAATGGGAGATTCGCGCCAGGGAATTGTGCATGTCATTGGCCCGGAACAGGGCGCAACCCTGCCGGGTATGACGGTTGTCTGCGGTGATTCGCATACTTCGACTCACGGTGCATTCGCCGCGCTCGCATTTGGTATCGGAACTTCCGAAGTCGAACATGTTATGGCGACCCAGTGCCTGATTCAGAAGAAATCAAAAAACATGCGCGTTCGAGTTGAGGGATCGGTTACTCCGGGTATTACCGCCAAGGACATCGTGTTGCATATCATTGGGCAAATCGGTACTGCGGGGGGTACCGGGTATACGATCGAGTTTGCAGGTGTTGCCATTACCAATCTGTCGATGGAAGGGCGTATGACCGTGTGTAACATGACCATCGAAGGGGGCGCGCGAGCTGGCCTGATCGCCTGTGATCAAACCACGTTGGACTATGTAAACGGCAGACCGTTTGCACCGCAAGGATCAGACTGGGGTAAGGCGGTAGCATTCTGGGGTGATTTGCATTCCGATGAGGATGCTATTTTTGATCATGAAGTTGTGATCAATGCCTGCGACATAGCACCGCAGGTTACCTGGGGAACATCGCCTGAAATGGTCTGCAGTATCGAAAATAATATTCCAGACCCGTCGCTTGAAGCGGATTTGGTCAAGGCGGGTGGAATGTCCAGAGCGCTCGAATACATGGGGCTGGAGGCAAATCTGCCGTTCGAACAGGTTTATCTGGACAAGATTTTTATCGGCTCCTGTACCAATTCCCGCATCGAAGACTTACGCGCCGCGGCTGAAATCGCTCGCGGGCACAAAGTAGCACCAAATGTCAAACTGGCATTGGTCGTTCCAGGGTCGCAACTGGTCAAGCAGCAAGCTGAATCAGAAGGGCTGGATAGCATTTTCACCGAGGCCGGATTTGAGTGGCGAGAGCCGGGTTGTTCGATGTGCCTTGCCATGAATGCGGACCGACTTGAACCGGGCGAACGTTGTGCTTCGACGTCAAATCGAAATTTCGAAGGGCGTCAGGGGCAAGGTGGTAGAACCCATCTGGTGTCACCGGCAATGGCGGCCGCCGCTGCTATCAAAGGCCATTTCGTCGACGTACGCGAGCTTTAGGAGGCCGTTATGGAAAAATTTGAAAAATTCAGCGGTATCGTAGCCGCTATCGATCGAGCCAATATCGATACCGATGCGATTATTCCAAAACAGTATCTGAAATCGATAAAACGTTCCGGCTTCGGTATTAATTTGTTCGATAACTGGCGTTATCTCGATCCGGGCGAACCCGGTGACGACAATAGCAAACGTCGTCTTAATCAGGATTTCGTGCTCAACCAGGCACCCTGGGACCAGGCGCAGATTTTACTGGGCCGAGAAAATTTTGCCTGTGGGTCATCGCGCGAGCATGCCGTATGGGCACTGATGGACTTTGGCTTTAAAGTGGTTATCGCTCCAAGTTTTGCCGATATTTTTTATAACAATTCTTTCAAAAACGGCCTGTTACCCGTCGCGCTTGAAGGCGAGCAGGTTGATCAGTTGTTCGAGCAGCTTGCACGCAATTCTGATTTTCGGTTGAGCATCGATCTTGAGAAGCAGCGGGTTGTGAACGCTAATGGCCTCGAAATGCATTTTGAAATTGATCCTTTTCGCAAACATTGTTTGCTCAATGGCCTCGATGATATCGGGTTGACGATGCAGCATGCAGATGCAATCAAGGCATTTGAACAACAATACTACGACCAGCTGCCCTGGCTGAAATAGGAGATCTGGATGAGTTCAACAATTGCGGTTCTGGCCGGTGACGGGATAGGCCCCGAAATTATCGCAGAAGCGATAAAGGTTATTGACTGTTTGCGATCCGACTTCGGATTTGAGGTAGAGCTGAAACCAGCAGCCGTGGGCGGTGCCGGTTACGACCAGGCTGGCGACCCCTTGCCCGAGGCAACCCTGGAGATCTGCAAGGCCTGTGATGCGATTTTGTTTGGCGCAATCGGAGGCCTGGAATACGATGGCCTTGAGCGTGAGTTGCGACCTGAGAAAGGATTGCTGAGGCTGCGGTCGTCTCTGTCCCTTTTTGCCAATTTACGACCCGCATTGCTCTACCCGCAACTGGCCGATGCTTCCAGCCTGAAAAACGAGCTGGTTGCCGGCCTGGATATAATGATTGTGCGCGAACTTACCGGCGGGATTTATTTCGGTCAGCCGCGAGGTATTCGTGTAACAGAAAGCGGTGAGCGTGAGGGCTTTAATACCCTGGTCTACGCAGAGCATGAGATTGAACGTATCGCCCGTTCGGCATTTGATATAGCGATGTTACGAAATCAAAAGCTCTGCTCGGTTGATAAAGCCAATGTGCTCGAAGTCTCCGAGTTGTGGCGAGAGCTGGTGACCCGAATTGGCAAAGATTACCCCGAGGTCGAGTTGAGCCACATGTATGTTGATAATGCGGCGATGCAACTGGTTCGGGCACCCAAGCAATTCGATGTTATCGTTACGACTAATATGTTTGGTGACATTCTGTCTGATACCGCTGCCATGTTGACCGGATCAATTGGAATGTTGCCATCGGCTTCGCTTGATATTAACGGTAAAGGTATGTACGAGCCGATTCATGGCTCGGCTCCGGATATCGCGGGTCGAGGGCTGGCCAATCCGCTGGCCACTATATTGTCACTTGCAATGATGCTGCGCTACAGCCTGCAACGACCAGATCTTGCCGAGCTAATCGATACTGCTGTCGGAAATGTTTTAAACCAGGGATTTCGTACCGCAGATATCGCCGATGGAGGCCATAGTGTCAGCACCTCCGAAATGGGTGATGCCGTTGTGGCTGCACTCAGTACGCTAAAGCAGTTGAGTTGAAGGCGTACATCGAATGAATAAAGCGGGAATGACTAAAGCAGGAATCAACAAAGTGGGATTTGTAGGTTGGCGCGGAATGGTCGGTTCCGTGCTGATGCAGCGAATGCTTGATGAGGACGATTTTGGCAAAATTGAAGAGCCTGTTTTTTTCACTACTTCGCAATTGGGGGAAGAGGGTCCGGATATAGGCAGGAATGTGCCACCGTTACAGGATGCTCTTGATGTTGGACAACTGCACGCCATGGACGCTATCGTTAGCTGTCAGGGTGGGGATTACACCAGGCAAGTATTTGCTGATCTCAGAAGTAGTGGCTGGAAGGGTTACTGGATTGACGCAGCCTCGGCTTTACGAATGGAAGCGCCCAGCACGATCATCCTGGACCCGGTAAACCGGTCCGTCATCGATGACGCGCTGAATTCGGGCTGTAAAGATTACATCGGGGGCAATTGCACGGTCAGCCTGATGATGATGGCCATGGGCGGTCTGTTCGAACATGACCTGATCGACTGGATTAGTGTCATGACCTATCAGGCAGCTTCTGGCGGCGGCGCGCGTCACATGCGTGAATTGATTGCAGGAATGGGTTGCCTGCATCAAAGCGTCGCCGATCTGCTTGATGACCCGGCTTCCGCCATTCTCGAAATTGACCAACGGATTACGGCACAACTGCGTTCGAAACCTTATCCCAGCGAACAATTCGGTGTACCTCTCGCGGGTAGCCTGATTCCGTGGATCGATGCACAACTTGATAATGGGCAGAGTCGTGAAGAATGGAAAGCACAGGCCGAGGCCAACAAGATTCTTGCTCGCAGTAAAGCAATTCCGATTGATGGCATTTGTGTTCGAGTTGGTGCTATGCGCTGTCATTCCCAGGCATTGACTGTAAAATTGAAGTCTAATGTTCCATTGGTCGAGATTCATCAGATGCTGGCTGCTGCTAACGACTGGGTCAAAGTAATAGCAAATGACAAGCAGGCTTCGATGGATGCCTTGTCACCGGCGGCAGTCACCGGGTCGCTCGATATTCCAGTAGGCCGGTTACGCAAGCTGAGCATGGGTGACAACTACCTTGCTGCTTTTACCGTGGGTGATCAGTTGTTATGGGGAGCCGCCGAACCTTTAAGGCGCATGCTGAATATTTTGCACGAGTACCATTAACCCGGCGACTAAGTATGTCGTATTCAGGGCTTCTGATAAGCGTCAGATCAAGGCGCAGCTCGCAGGTAATGGTTGTTCCATTGACAAGAGCTGAAACGCTGAGCTGGCGCTTATCAGAAGCCCCTATCTGCCTAATCATCAACAAGTTAGGCCAGCGCGCGTCTGTTCGCAGCAGCCCATTGCTATTAAATGGCAAAACTTGCTTTAGAATGACTAAAGTGGTGTTTTGATGTCTTGCTGCGAACAGACACGCGTTGGCTGATTGCGACATACTTAGTCGCCGGGTTAATTATATGGAACACATTGTTGCGTTGTCACATGCCAGTGGATTGGCGAGCGAGGCTATCCTGGAAAAACTAGCCGAATCTGGTGTTACACCGGATTCGCTGGTTTTACTGG
>QIJI01000288.1 GCA_003231795.1 Gammaproteobacteria bacterium | reverse complement strand
CACTTTCCTGAGCCACTTCTTCGTCTTTGACAGATTTCTTGAAATTTTTGATCGCGCTGCCGAGATCTCCTCCTACGTTACGCAGTTTCTTTGTACCGAATAACAAAATCACTATGCCGAGTATCAATAATAGTGACCAGATACTAATTCCACCAAAACCCATGTTTCACCTCATTTACTTTGTTTACGCGCGGCTTTTTCATCGACTCCGGAAACGCCAAATCGCTGTTCCAGTTCATCCAGTACCAGCCTCACATCAAGATTCTGTTGCGCTAACATCACCAGGCAGTGGAACCACAAATCTGCGGTTTCATGCACGATCTGTTGTTTATCGCCAGATTTTGCGGCAATAATCGTTTCCGTCGACTCTTCTCCAATCTTTCTTAATATGGAGTCTAGTCCCTGGTGATACAAGCCCGCCACATACGATGAGTCGGGGTCAGCGTCTTTCCTCGAGGCCAGTACAGCCATCAGGCGCAGGAGTATATCATCACTCATCGATAAATCTCGTCAGGATTTTTGATAATTTCTTCATCGGTATGCCACTCTCCCTGTTTCAAAACTCGAAAGAAACAACGTCGTCTACCGGTATGACAGGTAATTCCGCCATATTGCTCCACTCGCAACAAAATCACATCGGCATCGCAGTCTACCCGAATCTCGACAATGCGCTGGCTATTTCCCGACTCTTCACCCTTAAACCATAATTTCTGACGCGAACGCGACCAGTAAACCGCCCGTTGCTGCTCACAGGTGAGCTGAAGCGCTTCATGATTCATCCAGGCCAGCATCAATACCTCGCCGCTTTCAAAATCCTGTGCTATCGCAGGTACCAATCCATCGCTATCCCATTTGATATGCTCCAGCCAGTCAGTCATCACGCACCTCGATGCCCTGCTTTTTCATATAGGACTTGGCTTCTTCAATACGATATTCACCAAAGTGAAAAATACTGGCGGCGAGCACGGCATCTGCTCTGCCTTCGACAATGCCATCGACCAGATGTTGCAGATTGCCGACACCACCGGATGCGATGACCGGTACTCGCACCGAATCAGACACACGGCGGGTAAGTTCATTGTCAAACCCTATTCGGGTCCCATCTCGATCCATACTGGTTAGTAGTATCTCGCCAGCCCCGAATTGATCCATACGCTGCGCCCATTCAATCGCATCGATGCCGGTGGATTTGCGGCCACCATGAGTGAAAATTTCCCATCGGGGTTGCTCGTTTTCAGCGCTGACGCGCTTGGCGTCGATGGCAACCACAATACACTGGGAACCAAATTTGTCGGAGGCTTGCTGCACAAACTCGGGATTGAATACCGCGGCCGTGTTAATACTGATTTTGTCCGCACCGGCGTTTAACATTCGGCGAATATCGGTAATTTCGCGAATACCACCACCAACGGTTAATGGTATAAACACTTCGCGCGCAACCGCTTCGACCACATGCACCATGGTTTCGCGATCATCCGAGCTTGCGGTTATATCGAGAAAGGTGAGCTCATCGGCTCCTTCGAGATTATAACGACGGGCATTTTCAACCGGATCACCGGCATCTCGAATTTCGACAAATTGAACGCCTTTGACAACGCGTCCGTTATCGACGTCCAGACAGGGAATAATACGTTTTGCTAGGGCCATGGTAGATAACCAGCAGTTAGTGCTGATCGATATAGGATTGTGCTTCCGGCAGGCTGATGGTTCTTTCATACAACGCACGTCCAATGACGACGCCTTCAATACCGCAGCTCTTGGCTTCGTTGAGTTTAATAATATCCTGCATATCGGTCACGCCACCCGAAGCGATAACCGGTACCGATATGGACTCGGCGAGCTCGGCGGTTGCTTCGACATTGACGCCCTGCATCATACCGTCGCGGTTGATGTCGGTATATACAATTGCAGACACGCCCTGATCTTCGAATCGTAGTGCCAGTTCCGAAGCGGTATGATCCGAACCTTCCGCCCAACCGTGTACTGCCACCATTCCGTCTCTGGCATCGATGCCGACTATCACGCAACCTGGAAATTCGGCACATAATTGAGTGATAAATTCGGGACGTTTGACAGCCATGGTCCCGATGATTACGTAACTGACCCCGGCTTCAAGATAAGATTCGACGGTTTCAATATTACGGATTCCACCCCCTATCTGAATCGGCAGATCGGGCAGAGACTTAGAGATTTCCTCGATCACATCGGCGTTGATCGGCTCGCCCTGGAAGGCACCATCCAGATCCACCAGATGCAGGCGACTGCAACCCAGGTCGGCCCACTTACCTGCCATCGCCACCGGGTCGTCGGAAAATACGGTACTGTCTTCCATGTTGCCCTGGCGCAAACGAACGCACTGGCCCTGCTTCAAATCAATCGCCGGAATCAGAATCATAACTGTCCGTCCCAGTTGACAAAATTTCGCAACAGTTGCAGCCCGGCATCGGCGCTTTTTTCCGGATGACATTGCAAAGCAAACAGATTATCCCGGGCAATTGCGCAACAGAACAGTCGTCCATAGTCACATTCACCGGCAACTACCGCAGGAGACTCAAGTTCAAGGTAATAGCTGTGCACGAAATAAAACCTGCTGTCGTCGTCGATCGAATTCCACAACGGGTGAACTCGAGATTGCCGGACACGATTCCATCCCATATGCGGAACCTTTAGTTTAACGCCGCCTGCGTCTTTGTGACTATCCCCAAAATACCTCACCTGACCTTCAATGACTGCAAGACAATCGGTACCCTGATTTTCTTCGCTATGCTCGATAAGAACCTGCATGCCCATACAGATACCCAGAAATGGCTGATTTCGGGCAGCTTCGACAATTGCCTGGCGCAGCCCAAATTCATCGATAGCACGCATGCAATCACCGGCGGCACCCTGACCGGGGAATACAACCCGATCGGCGCTCATTACCTGGGCAGGGTCGGAGGTCAGTAAAACCCGATGCGATTTTTCAGATACCCGCTCAAGCGCGTTGACCACCGATCTGAGATTGCCCATGCCGTAATCGACCACGGCAATTGTTTGCATGATTTACAGCGACCCTTTGGTTGACGGTATCGCGTCGCCCATGCGTGCATCAACTGCCGCCGCAAATCGCAACGCTCGTCCAAAGGCTTTGAACATGGTTTCCGCAATATGGTGGGCATTGATACCCGCCAGATTATCAATATGGATGGTTGCAGGCGCGTGGTTGGCGAAGCCCTGGAAAAATTCGTGGATCAGATCAACGTCGAACTGTCCGATACGTGGTCGCTTGAAATCAACCCGATACTCGATACCCGGACGACCGGAAAAATCGATAACCACACGTGACAGCGCCTCATCAAGCGGTACATAGGCATGACCATATCGCATTATTCCCTTCTTCTCGCCGAGCGCCTTATTAAAGGCCTGACCGAGAGTGATGCCGATGTCTTCGACCGTGTGGTGGTCGTCGATTTTAAGGTCGCCGTTGGCATTTATGTCTAAGTCGAATGCACCGTGTCGGGCAATTTGTTCGAGCATGTGTTCGAGAAACGGAATTCCGGTGTCAAAACTGGACTTGCCGCTACCATCCAGGCAAAGCGATACGCTGATCTCGGTTTCCAGAGTTTTACGGCTTACCTTTGCACTACGTTCGGTCATTTTTACCATCTGTGGCAGTATTCGAGAGGCTGCCGATGATAATCGACATCCAGCTTAAATTCGACCACTATTCGACCGCTTTCAGATGCCGCTCAATCGAGAATAAAAGTGACCGGGCCGCGATGACGCGTTGCAACAAACTGATCAAGCCAGAATTTCCAGCATCGAATTGCAACTTTCTACCAGCGTATTGCTGATTCCGACCTCAGTAACGGCATGGCCCGCATCGTCGATGACTTTCAGACGCGCCTCCGGCCAATGAGATTTGAGTAAAAACGCCTGGTCGATCGGGCACACCATGTCGTAGCGGCCGTGAACAATGTAACCCGGTAAATGACTGATTTTGGACATGTCTTCGATTAACTGATTCGGCCTCAAATAGGACTGATTGCAGAAATAATGGCATTCGATACGCGCGATACTGAGCGCGGTATGCGGGTCACTGAAATAATCAACTACGCTTTTATCGGGCAACAGGGTTATCGAAGAGCCTTCCCAGATCGACCATGCCTTAGCAGCACCCATTCGCACGATTTCGTTTTTGCTGGTTAGCCGCTGGTAGTAAGCACCGACAATATCTTCGCGTTCATCGGCGGGGATCTGGGCAATAAAATGTTGCCAGGCTTCGGGGAAAATTCGCGCAGCATGTCCATTGAAGAACCAGTCTACATCGACGCTGCGCGCCAGGAAAATTCCTCGTACTATCAATCCCAGCACCTGTTCCGGATGAGTTTGCGCATAAGCTAAAGCCAGCGTTGAACCCCATGAACCCCCGAATATTACCCAACGTTCGATGCCGAGAAACCCACGGATTTTCTCAAGGTCTGCGACCAGGTCCCAGGTTGTGTTGTCTTCGAGACTGGCATGCGGGCGCGACTTTCCACAACCTCGTTGATCCAGCAGGATGATGCGGTAAGCCTCCGGATTAAAAAATCGCCGGTGACCCGGTTCGCAGGAACCGCCCGGCCCCCCATGCAGAAAGACAACTGGAATGCCATCGGGAATTCCACTTTCTTCGACATAGAGAGTATGCAGTTCGGAAACCGGAACGCGCCAGGTATGAGCAGGTTGTATTGCTGGGAATAACATGCGTTTGGTGAATCTCCGGCGGCCAAGAAAAGTAGGACATATCCTACAAAATATTTCGCTCTTTCCTTACAACGATGCTGCCTTGCTGCGATATCAGCCCATAGCAGAGCGTGGCAATATACTAGCACGACACAGGGACAGGTCGACAGGCAGGGAAGACGCCGCCAGTGCAAGGATGCACAAACAGGGAACCTTTATGTCGAACCTTAGTTAGTGCTCTCCTCGAGGTTATTGCTCTGGTCATGACGACCAGAGCATTTTTTTTATTGGAACAGCGTGAGCAAAGCGCTAGCGGCGTTGAAACCGTCATCCCGGCGAAAGCCGGGATGACGGAGTAATAGCGGATTTTGCTAAAACTTCTATTCATCTTTTTTATCTGTAGCAGTCAGGTTCTGGAAATCGAACAGATTGCGATCGAGTAGATGTGACGGTGTCACATGACAGAGTGATTTAAGAATGCTGTCAACTCGCCCCGGATGGATCTTGTCCCACTCGGTGAGCATTGATTTGACCGCCTGACGCTGCAAATTCGGCTGCGAACCGCATAAATTGCAGGGGATGATTGGAAATTTTTTCAGTTGCGCATACTGCTTGATCATTGATTCCCGCACATAAGCCAGCGGTCGAATGACAATATTACGTTTGTCGTCGCTTTGCAGCTTGGCCGGCATCGTTTTCAGCCGGCCATTGAAAAACATGTTTAGAAAAACGGTTTCCACAATATCGTCTGCATGATGTCCAAGGGCTATTTTGCTGACCCCAAGGGCCACTGCGGTATTGTATAAAACTCCGCGTCGCAACCTCGAACACAAAGAACAGGTTGTTTTTCCTTGCGGAATAACGCGTTTGACCACGCTGTAGGTGTCTTCTTCGACAATTTTAAACTCCACCGCCAGCGATCTCAGATAATCAGGCAGTACCTGCTGTGGAAACCCAGGCTGTTTTTGATCCAGATTAACAGCAAT
>QIJI01000408.1 GCA_003231795.1 Gammaproteobacteria bacterium | reverse complement strand
ACGGGTGGCCGGCTGCAACGAAATCTCGGCTCCCTGGAAGCCTGATTCTCGCGAAAATCTTGCAACATCGGCTTCGACAATGGTGACTTCATTGGTAATTTCCGAGCCCGATCGATAGGCTTTTTCCATTCGCACCGAATTCAGCGTGGCCGAACCTATATGCACAATAGCGCCGCTATGCGGAGTTTCCATCAGCGCATTGTAAACATCCAGCATAGCTGCCATCGGTACATGCAGCTCCCAGCCCAGCTCGCCGGTATAAGTCACGCGCAAGGCGCGTACATTTTTGGCCCCGGCAACGGTTATGTGTTGCGACGAGAGCCAACGGAAGCTCGAATTGTCGAGTGCCGCATCGGTGCAGTGCGCCAGAATTTTACGCGCAGCCGGCCCGGCCAGCATGATAACGCCATATTCTTCAGAGACATTATCAAATGAGACGGCTTCGGTCGGCCGTACTTCTTGTTGCATCCAGTTCAACAGCGCTGCTTCGCGTACGGCTGCATAAACCAGGTAGTAGTGATTCTGGTCGAGCCTGGCGATGGTAGCCTCACCTTCGATACGCCCGTTGTTCATCATCAGATAAGTCAGTGACAGGCTACCCGTTTTCTGAGGTAGCTTGTTCGACTGGATTCGATCCAGATAGGTCTCGGCATCGCGGCCGCTGACTTCCACCTTTGCAAATGCGCTCAGATCGGCAATACCGGCATGAGCCCGCATGCCGCGAACTTCAGCACCGATGATGTCGAACATTTCGCTGCGCCGAAAACTTTCGATATGCTTTTGCCCGATTCCATTGACTGCATACCAGTAAGGACGTTCCCAGCCGTAGACATCTTCGTAGACAGCACCTTTCGTTTTTAGAACTCCATACAAAGGCGATGTTTTCGAATGCGAAGGACGAAGGTCGGGCCGATCCAGATGCGGATAAGGAATCTCATGGCGTAACAAATAATCCTCTTTAGCCTTGTTGATTCGATAATTGTCGTCGATTCGCGCGCCAAAACGTCGCGGATCAAAACTTCGCATCGAAACATCAGCCGCACCACGAACCATCCACTGGGCAAGATACTTGCCTGCCCCCGGGCCCCAGGCAATACCCACCTGCGAACCACAGCACAACCAGAAGTTTTTCCGTCCGGACGGTCCGAGCAACATATTGCCGTCAGGTGGATGCGTAATCGCACCATGAACGACACTTTTAATACCCTTGTCAGCAAGTACCGGCATACGTTCAAGGGCATTTTCGAGCCACGGCATAATACGGTCGTAATCGGGTTCGAATAGCTCATTTTCAGATTCCCAGGGGGTGCCGTCATCCCAGACCGACACGGCATTGGCCTTTTCGTATATCCCGATGAGTCCGGATTTCTGCTCCATGCGAATGTAACCGGAAACCTGCGAATCATCCCGTATCACCGGCAACTCTTTATCCAGCGTCTCAAATTCGGGAACGGTATCTGTAATCAGATAATGGTGCAGCATATTTGCAATCGGAATATCGAGACCCAGCCATTTTCCAATCTGCCGCGCATAGGTACCGCCTGCATTGACCACCCGGCCCGCTTCGATATCCCCCTGTTCGGTGTGGACTACAAACCCCTCACCGGCTGCAGTTATGCCGCTAACCCGATTGTGACGAATGACAGTGCCACCCATCATGCGGGCTCCTTTGGCCATCGCGAAAGCAACACCCGCCGGATCGACATGACCATCGTGCGGTGTATAGAGAGCCGCTTTAACACCATCGAGATTATAAAAAGGATGCAGTTCGGCAATTCGTTCGGGGCCAACGATTTCCATTTTATGTCCCAGTCCTTTACCCACCGACAGGGTGTATCCGATCCAGTCAACTTCGTCCCGGGTATAGGCAATACGCAAGCTTCCACTGCCATGCCAGGTGCAGGACTGGCCGGTTTCATCTTCCAGCCGTGGATAAAGCTCGGTTCCATAAGCGGCCATCTTCGCCAGGCTATAGTGGCTGACCGAATGGGTGATCTGACCGGCCGCATGCCAGGTTGAGCCGCTGGTCAGCTCCCCTTTTTCGAGTAATAGCAAATCGGTTTCACCTTGCTTGCACAAATGATACGCGAGCGAACATCCCATTACTCCGCCGCCGATGATGACGATACTCGCGCTGGATTGCATTAAACTCACTCCCGCAGACAGGGTTGCGCTAAAAGATCAGGCAATGATACACTTGTACCATATTTTAAATCAAGCGCACAAATGTCTCAAAACAGTGATTTTCAACTGATCTCCACAACCTTGCCGCAATCGCAGGAAGAAGTGCTGCAACGCTTACTGCAGGAGTTCAGCCAATTGCCGGGGCAACTGCAAATCTGCGCGCGCTACGTTATTGATCACCCACACGAAGTCGGCCTGCAATCGATGCGAACGCTTGCGCTAAATGCCGATGTGCAGCCCAACAGCTTTGTGCGTCTGGCACGACACCTTGGCTTCGAAGGATATGAAGCCATGCGCGAACGCTTTCGTGATTTCGTACGCGGTGGAGTTGGCTCTTCCCCCGATCGAGTACGCTGGCTACAGGAAATGGATCGCAAAGGCGGTAGCACAGCTATCTTCGGCAGCATGGCCGAGGCCTGCCTCGACAACACCGAAAAAATGTTTGCGCAGCAATCGGTCGAAGATCTGGACAAAGCCGTTGACTGGATGATCAATGCGCGTCGGGTTTACGTACTGGGACTGGGACTGGCCTACCCGCTGGCTTATAACTTTTACTATGTCGCGCGTATGGGATTCGAGCATTTTATTCTTTCACCACGACATGGCAGCCTGCCCTGTGACGATATCATTCGCATGGACAGTTCGGATTGCCTGCTGGCCATGACGTTTCAACCTTACCGCAGTGATACTCTGGACGCTGTACGCCTGGCCCGCAAAGCCGGCGCCAGAGTTATTGGTGTGACTGATAGCAACGCTTCAGCCTTGTGCCGTGAGGCAGATCTGGGGCTGGTTTCCCCGACGCATACACCCCAGTTTTTCCATTCAAATTCGGCCGTCACTGCATTGCTGGAAAGCCTCTGCGCGCTGCTCATTGTGCGCGGCGGCGAATCTGCCAGCAAATCCGTTGAAGCGTTCCACTCGGCCCGATGGGAGGCCGACATCTATGACGAATCCTGAACCAGTTGCAGCAGAACCGGTGAAGGGGCTGGAGGCACACTATTTTACCGACGGCGCTTTATTCGAGCAGATTATTGAATCGGTGTTTTACAAAAACTGGTTGCTGGCCTGCCATAGTAGCCAGGTCAGCACGCCGGGTGATTTTCTGACTCTGTCGATTTACGACCAGGACATCATCGTTGCAAAGGGACCGGACAATGAACTCAAGGCTTTTTACAATGTCTGTCAGCATCGCGGGCACATGCTGGCAAGCGGCAAGGGAAATAAAAAATTACTGGTATGCCCCTATCATCGCTGGTCTTACGATTTGAACGGGCAACTCAAATCTGCACCCAACTCGAAATCGGTGCCGGGCTTTGATTCGTCAAACATCTGTCTGACACCGATACGGGTAGAAAATTTTCTTGGTTTCGTTTTTATCAACCTGGATCCCGAATGTGTCGGCATGGATGACTGTTATCCGGGAATTCGTGAAGCCATGTTGAGTCTTTGCCCGGACCTCGAACAACGCCAGTACGCCTACCATCATCAGGCAGATGAAGGCTGCAACTGGTTAACCGCAGTAGAAAATTACAACGAATGTTATCACTGCAAAAACTGCCATGCCGCATTCGCCAAAGGCATCATCGATCCCGACTCCTATGCGATTGCGCCATTCGGTGATATCAAGGTATTGCATCATACATCGCTGGCCACCCGCAGCGACGACGCCTGGTACGACGTCAGCGGAGCCGACTATGGCAGCTTTTACCTGTGGCCGGCGACCTCGATACAGTTCTACCCCGGCGGAGTAGTCAACAGTTATAGCTGGAGCCCACTCAAAGTAGATGACGTTCGCGTATTTAGAAGTTTTTATTCCAACGACGGCAAGGTTGACGAAGTCCTCAAGAAGGTAATCGACAACGACCGGATTACCACTTTTCAGGAAGATCTCGACATCGTCAAGGAGGTCCAGCGTGGGCTCAGGTCCAGGGGTTACAAACCCGGACCGCTGATTGTCGACCCCGAGGGCGGCATCGACAACGAATTGCCAATACAGATATTGCATCAATGGCTGCGCTCCGCCGTTGATTAAATGAGCATCTATATTAAAGAATCAGGAGCTTCATAAATGACCGCACCCGCCGCTAAAAACAGACCTGCCACGCAGCGCGAAATGTTCGCTGTCGCCGATCGGGTTTTACCCGGGTCCGGCCTCGGAAGTTATTCCCTGGCGGAAGACATCCGGCTAATCTACTCGCACGGTAAAGGCTCGCGTATGTGGGATGTGGATGGGAACGAATACATCGACTATGTCGGTGGTGCCGGCGCCCTGATCCTCGGACACTCACATCCTGCCGTGGTCGAAGCCAGCAAAAATCAGCTCGACCGCGGTGCCCATATGTTCGGTTCATTGAATGACGTTGCCGTTCATCTGGCCGAGCGCCTGATCGATGATATCCCCTGTGCAGAAAAAATTGCCTATGCCACAACCGGCTCTGAAGCCACTGCCTACGCGATGCGGTTGGCGCGAGCGTTTACCGGGCGCGATAAAATCCTGAAATTTGAAGGGGCCTATCACGGCAATCACGATTACGCGATCGTCTCGACCTTTCCGAAGCAAAGCGGTAATTATCCGCACGGTTCGCCAGACTCCAGCGGCCAGCCTGAGGCAACGGTTTCAACCATGCTGGTTTGTCCGTATAACGATCTCGAAACCCTGGCCAAAATCGTCGCTCAACAGCACCGGGATATTGCCGCCATTTTTGCCGAATCGATCCAACGCATCATCCCGGCTGAGCCGGAGTTTCTGCAGGGTATCCGGAAAATTTGCGATCAGTACGATATCCTGTTTGTGCTCGATGAAGTTGTGACCGGTTTTCGCCTGAGCTATGGCGGCGCGCAGCAGTGGTACGAGATCAAGCCCGATTTGTCGACACACGGTAAAGTGATAGGTGGCGGCGGTCCATTATCCTGTGTCGCCGGGCGCGCCGATGTGATCGGGCTATCCGACCCCAGATTGAAAGGAGAGCCCGGATATACCTACTTCAATGGCACCCTGCACGGCAACCCGGTAGCCGCAGCGGCAACCCTTGCGATGCTGGACGAATTGAGTAAACCCGGAGTTTATAAGGCGATGAACGGCTATGCCGACGATCTCTGTGGTGAATGCCAGAAAATTCTGGATCACAACAATATCCCGGCGATTGCTCAAAATACCGGCTCCCTGTGGCAGATTCTGTTCATGGACAAAACACCCCGCAATTATGCAGATATCATGGCCAGCGATCAGGCATCCATGCGCAAGCTGGACAGCTTGTTGATGAAGCAAGGACAGTATGTATTGCCCGGAGTGCGACGTTTTGTATCGACCGTGCATTCCAGTCAGGATCTTGAAGACACATTGCGGGGTCTTGATATCGCCTGCCGCGAATTCAATCAATCCTGATTTAACCCCTCTCGCTAAATTTTGGAAAACCCTGAATAAATCATTCTGGCTTAGTCAAAGATTCCCTAGCCCGCATTTCTCACCAGCGTTCGTAGCGAGACGGCGAAAGGCTGTGCCCTGCATGACTTTCGC
>QIJI01000161.1 GCA_003231795.1 Gammaproteobacteria bacterium | reverse complement strand
TTTTGCGCGGGTATGCAGACATACTCGGCAAAAGCACCCGGCCGGTTAACCCCGACACCCCGCGTATCTCTACACAAATGCCCGCGACCAGCCCGGCAATTGCGACATTCACCGCACATGATATGCCCCTCGCCCGATACCCGGTCGCCAACCTGAACCGAGTGCACCAAGTCACCGATGGCTTCGATGATCCCGATATACTCATGCCCAACCGTCATTGGCACCGGCACATGCTCCTGCGCCCATTGATCCCAGTTATAGATATGCAAATCAGTGCCACAGATTGCAACTTCGTTCACCTTGATTAAAACATCTTCGGGACCCGGTTCCGGTTTTGGCACATCCTGCAACCACAGTCCGGGTTTGTCATACGCTTTTACCAGGGCTTTCATTGTGCCTCCGCGGGAATAAGCTCAAGTTCTTTGCCGACCGTGATAAATGCGTCGATTGCCTGTTCCAGTTGTTCGCGACTATGCGCGGCACTCATCTGCGTTCGTACCCGCGCCAACCCTTCCGGTACCACCGGAAACGAAAAAGCAGTGACGTAAACGCCGTGCTGCATCAGCTTCGCCGCCAGTTGCTGCGCGGCTACGGCATCGCCGGTCATAATTGGAACGATCGGATGCTGGCCTGCAATGACTTCAAATCCGGCCGCTGCAATCCGACTCCTGAAATAGGCGGTATTCTCGGCCAGCCGGTTACGCAAGTCAGCACTTTTTGCAACCAGTTCCAGCGCACTCAAAGTAGTGGTCACGATACTGGGTGCCAGACTATTGGAAAACAGATAAGGCCGGGCACGTTGTCGCAACATATCAATGACGGCCTGCGGTCCGGTCACATAACCACCACTGGCACCACCCAGGGCCTTGCCAAAGGTGCCGCTGGTAATATGCACTCTACCCTCGACTCCCTGCAATTCGGGGGTACCGGCACCATGTTCACCGATAAATCCGATTGCATGGCTATCATCGACCATCACCAAAGCATCATATTGCTCGGCCAGATCACAGACCCCATTAAGATTGGCAAAAGTACCATCCATCGAGAACACACCATCGGTCACCACCAGCCGAAAACGTGCTTTTTGAGCTTCGACCAACTTTGCCTCAAGATCTGCCATATCGTTATTGGCGTATCGATAACGTTGTGCCTTACATAGGCGAACACCGTCGATGATCGAAGCATGATTCAGGCTATCTGATATTACCGCGTCCTGTTCCCCCAGTAGAACTTCGAAGATGCCGCCATTTGCGTCGAAACAGGACGAGAATAAAATTGCATCATCCATTTTCAGAAATTCGGCCAGCTTCTGCTCCAGTGTTTTGTGGATATCCTGGGTACCGCAGATAAATCTCACCGAGGCCATTCCAAAACCGTGACTGTCCAGGCCGCGATGCGCCGCCTCGATCATTTTCGGATGATTGGCGAGGCCCAGATAATTGTTGGCGCAGAGGTTTATCAGGCTGTGGTCCCAGTTGGCAGCCTGCACACTGACACCCTGCGGAGACTCCAGCGGCCGCTCCTGCTTGTATAACCCCTGCTCCTGGATCGACTCGAGACTTTCCTGCAAATAGGCAATCATTTGCTGCGACATGAGCCACTCCGGCTGGTAACGACCTAGTATGTTAACCAGTTTGCGGCCGTTTTGATTGTTGTTTTTGCGCCAGCAGATAAAAAGCTAATTCGACTGCAGCCAGCACCAGCAATCCCGCTAAAACGAGGTCATATCTACCCCGGACCAGATCGACTAGCGTTTGCGCGAAATAACAAATGTTTCGTCGGTGAACCAGATGCCGTTGTGTTTATATAAAACTTCGGCCGTGGCATCGAGATACTCGCCCGAGGATACTACTTTTACCCGGATACCCGCTTCAGGGCATCGTAGTTTTCATCGTTAAAAGGACGCGGTTTTCCCGATTCCCAGTCAAACAACGACCTCTCGATGGTGGTCAACGCCGCCAGGTAGACGTGAATGGCATAGCTATTTTCGCCATTGGCCGCTTCAACCGAATGGATTCCATCAGGTTTGATCGAGATAACCTCGCCCGGGCCGACGCATCGGGATGACTTGTACACCATCTGCCCGTCTTCATGCCGATAAAAATGATTATCTTCCGCACCCTGGTAGACGCCGATGATGGCTGTGGTCTGATGATCATGCGGCGGCACATGCAGGCCCGGCTCAAAGCACACATACCAGATCGAAACCGTGTCGTCTTCAAACAGCACCTCATCGTCACTTTCGAACTCGGGCATCGCGACTCGAATTGACTCCGGATCCTTAAACGCCTGATCCATTACACTGCGCACGGTCTTTTTGGCGTCGTCACTGCGAGCTGCCGAGCGTAGCTCCTGTACAAAATCATCCAGTACGAAAT
This sequence comes from Gammaproteobacteria bacterium, assembly GCA_003231795.1. Taxonomy (GTDB): domain Bacteria; phylum Pseudomonadota; class Gammaproteobacteria. The sequence goes on along the minus strand of QIJI01000161.1, from coordinate 3,342 downwards.
CGGTCAATTGAGATGCCTCCTAAGAAATCGAAAATGCTAATCGAGTAATGACTCTTCATATGGAGAGACGGTTAGCAGTTCGTAACCATCCTCGGTGATCAGGACCTGCTGCTCCAGTTTGACCCCGTCCCGCTCTCCCTCGAGCCCCATATAACTTTCAATACAGACTACCATACCGGCCTCAAGCACACAGTCGTATGCATTTTCTCCGCGGAACAGATGTTTAACCTGCGGGTACTCATCGCACATGCCGACCGCATGCATGACACAGGGATAAGCGTTGTGGCGATATTCCGGTGGTACCGGGTAAGCTTTTTTCTGCATCTCCAGCAATGTCATACCCGGGTACACCAATTTGAGATTATGTTCGATCTGATCAACTGCCAAACGATAGATTTGTTTTTGTCGTGCCGTCGGTTTCACCGGGCCGCAATGATAGGTTCGCGAGAGGTCGACAAAATAGCCGAACGGTCCAACCATATCAGTATCAAACGCCATCAGATCACCCGCTTCCAGCTTGCGTTCGCTGGCCTCCTGTAACCACGGATTGATCCTTGATCCCGAAGAAAGCATGCGCCCTTCGTGCCAGTCTCCATTATTGGCGATGTTGGTATAGTTCAACAGTCCCCACAGTTGCAGTTCTGTCACTCCCGGGCGCAGCGCCTGCCTGACCATTTTCGCGCCATACTCACCCACCGCAACGGCCCAGCGCATGCAGTCAATTTCATCATCGGATTTTATCAGGCGCGCCAGTTCGGCAATTCGCACTCCATCGATCACTTCAATCCCACGCGCCTCCAAAGCCTGGGTTATCGAAGGATTGACATACTCCAGGGCAACCCGCCGGTTACTGCTACCGATTTCGTCGAGATAGGCAACCATATCATCCGCCAGGTCGACGGCGGCCTGGTCGATATTCGTGCCGCCATCAAAAAAAGAATGCGGCCGACCCGGGCGAAAATCATCAACCTGGGGGACGTCGTAATAACAACCATAAATTACCGTGGGACCATCCTGAGGCACAACCAGGTAAACCTGAGGGATATGTGACTGAAACAGTGGATAACTGCGGTAGTCCACCGCGTAACGCAGGCTGATCGGATTCACCAATAGCACCAGTGCAACGTCATGCAACACCAACTGTTCCTTGATTCGACTCATTCGATAACGCGACATGCGCTCGAAATTGATCTCAGGCACTTTTTGCCATTGCGACAGGTCGCTCCAGTTATCGTCAATGATCTGTTGGTCTATCGAATTCGGGTTCATGAATCTGCGTGGCGGTAAAAAGAACGGATAATCGAAACCGCCCGGTCGACTCCGCTGTCGTCAAGATCGAGATGGGTGACCAGGCGAACCGGCAAACCCTGTTTCCCGATCAACAGGTTATTTTCCAGCGTATATTGATACAAAGCCTCATGGTGTTGCGCTTTCGGTTCGATATATACCATATTGGTTTCACATCTCACGGGAAGCCCGTCAATTTCGCTCAAGCCCTCAGCAAGTCGCTTCGCCCGATCATGATCCTGGCTAAGGCGGGCAATATTGTTATCCAGGGCATAGAGGCCACAAGCCGCCAGAATCCCGGCTTGACGCATGCCGCCGCCGAGCTGTTTTCGCAGTCTTCTGGCTTTCTGAATGAATTCTGTTGAGCCACATAGCAAGGCTCCCACAGGTGCTCCGAGACCCTTGGAAAGACATAGCATTACGCTGTCAAAAGGTGCCGTGATATCAGTTGGCTCTACTGCAAGTGCCACCGCTGCATTCATCAGACGAGCTCCATCGAGGTGTACCTTCATATTATGCTGACGCACTGCATCGGCCAGTATTTGATGCTGAGCCGGGTCCTGAGCACAGCCTGATATCGTATTTTCGAGCGCAAGGGTACGCGTAATCGGAAGGTGAAAATCATCTTCCTTAATCGCGCCAAGCACTTGTTCCAGCGCCAAACCGCCGCGTTCGTCTGTGCTTAGCGGATGCATGATCACGCCCCCGAGTGCAGAGGTGCCCCCGGCCTCAGAGATATAGATATGGTAATTATCTCCGAGCAGAATTTCTTCTCCACGCGCGTTGTGCACCAGCATTGCGATCAGGTTCGCCTGCGTCGCACTACTCAAGAACAGCCCGGAATCTTTACCCAGAAGTTTGGCTGCAACGATTTCCAGTCGATTGACGGTTTCGTCTTCACCGTATACATCGTCACCCACCGCGGCGTTACGCATGGCGTCGTACATACCCTCACCGGGCCGGGTTACCGTATCGCTTCGAAGGTCGACCACCGCCTCAATTGACATGAAATTTATCCACCGTTATTTGCCTGCAATATTAGGACGGATTCGAGCACAATGGAAAGACTTTCAAGTAATTTGGAAGAACGTAGTATTTCCATTGTGCCTGGTACTGCTTCGATGAATACTGGGGTAACATGCGCGCATGAACGAACCCAGAACCGCTGATATTCGCACTGTTATCGCCGCCTGCGCGGCCATTACCGTGTTTGGTTTTGCTTTCGGTATGACCTTTCCTTTGCTGTCGCTGATTCTCGAGTCACGCGGAGTCTCAAGCGATATGATCGGCATTAACTCGGCGATGATGCCTATCGGAATCCTGCTGTTTTCCTCGGTCATTCCGATTGCTGCAAAACGCTTTGGCGCACGTAATCTCGCGATTACTGCCGCCATCATTACCGCGACAGTGATGCTGTCCTATCGGGCCTTTGATACGCTCGCGGCCTGGTTTTTAATTCGCCTGATCCAGGGCATGAGCATATCGACCTTATTCGTGCTGAGTGAAGCCTGGATAATAGGCTCCGCGGGCGACAAAAACCGGGGCAAGGTAATCGCTATTTATGCCAGCGTATTGTCGGCCAGTTTTGGCGCTGGACCGTTACTCATCAGCATTATCGGCATCGAAGGATGGTTACCTTTCATCATCGGCGCCTCGGTGATAATTGTGGGAATCATTCCGTTTCTGTTTATTCAGGAAGACAGGGAATCCGATCCGGAAGAGTCACCGCCGTCGGGGATAATCGACTTTGCACCGAAGGCGCCCATGCTGCTCGCTGCCGTTGCTACATTTGCGGTTTTCGATGCCGCAACATTGTCGCTATTTCCCATCTACGGAATTCAAAACGGCCTTGATATCGCGACTTCTGCCAATCTGCTAACCGCGATGATTATCGGCAATACGATATTGCAGTTCCCGATTGGCTGGCTTTGTGATCGCTTCGAGCATCGCTGGGTCTTGATTGGCTGCGCACTGATTACCGCGGTAACACTACTCTTGCTGCCACTGTTTATGGGTTCGATACTCAAATGGCCGCTGCTAGTACTAATGGGGACC
>QIJI01000468.1 GCA_003231795.1 Gammaproteobacteria bacterium | reverse complement strand
AACTAATGCCCGAATATACGCGTGCATCTTCCACACTTGATTCAAAACAAAGGGTTGCAAACCGGAAGGAGTCCATATACGGGGATGACGAGGAAATAGCGGAAGAGTTGCGGCGAACAGCGCTATTGCCTTTCCCGCCTGTCAGATAGCTTTGGAAAGCGTGCATTAATAGGCTAGAATGCGCGCCCTTTTTGGTTATCATGGCTTTCCATGGAATATAAACTGCATTTCGACGTGATTGTGGTCGGTGGCGGGCACGCCGGTACCGAAGCCGCGCTTGCGGCTGCGCGCATGGGTGTCGATACGCTGTTACTGACGCATAATATCGAAACTCTGGGTCAAATGTCCTGCAATCCGGCCATCGGCGGAATCGGCAAGGGCCATCTGGTCAAGGAAATTGATGCTCTCGGTGGCGAAATGGCGCTTGCCGCTGACAAGGCTGGAATCCAGTTTCGAATTTTAAACCGACGCAAAGGTCCGGCCGTCCGCGCCACGCGCGCGCAGGCCGATCGCCAGCTATACCGAATGGCGATCCGTGAAAAGCTCGAAAATCAACCGGGGCTGTCTATTTTTCAGCAACCGGTAATCGATCTGATCGAAGCCGGCAACGCCATCGAAGGTGTAGTGACGCAAATGGGGTTGCATTTTTATGCTCCTACCGTGGTGTTGACGGTGGGAACTTTCCTCGACGGTAAAATGCATATTGGTGACACCAGTTTCGCCGGGGGTCGTGCCGGAGATCCTCCCGCTACGATTCTGGCAGAACGCCTGCGCGCGCGCCCGTTCCGCATCGGTCGGCTTAAAACCGGTACACCGCCGCGTATCGACCGCAACAGTATTGATTTTTCTCAGTTGCAGGAACAACCGGGCGACACGCCGTTACCAGTGTTCTCAAGCCAGGGATCAGTTGACATGCATCCCGAGCAAGTTTGCTGCCATATCACTCACAGCAACGAGAAAACGCACGAAATTATTCGTCAAAGCCTGCATCGGTCGCCGCTATACAATGGAGAAATAGAAGGCGTAGGACCGCGTTACTGCCCGTCAATCGAAGACAAGGTGGTTCGTTTCGCCGATAAAACTTCACATCAGGTATTTATCGAACCCGAAGGTCTGAACCTGGGTGAGATTTATCCCAACGGGATTTCGACCAGCCTGCCTTACGACGTGCAACAGCGGTTTGTTAACAGCATGGTTGGATTTGAACAGGCACGCATCACCCGTCCGGGCTACGCCATCGAGTACGATTATTTCGATCCCCGAGACTTGCGCCCAACGCTGGAAACCCGTTTTATCGAAGGACTCTACTTTGCGGGGCAGATCAATGGCACGACCGGCTATGAAGAAGCTGCTGCCCAGGGGCTGCTGGCCGGCGCCAATGCCGCCGCCCGAATTCAGGGGAAAGCAGCGCTGGAGCTAAAGCGCTCGGAAGCGTACATGGGGGTGCTGGTTGATGACCTGATTACCCGCGGAACCAATGAACCCTATCGCATGTTCACTTCTCGCGCCGAGTATCGATTAATGCTGCGCGAAGACAATGCCGATTTACGTCTCACCGAAATCGGACGCAACCTGGGCCTGGTGGGTGAAGATCGCTGGCGCGCATTTGAAACTTACCGGGAACAACTTGAGCGCTTGAACCAGTCATTACAGGACTCCTGGGTGCGCCCGGAAACCGAAGCCGCCGAGCGACTTAATCAAAGGCTGCAAAAGCCGCTGGGCCATGAATTTCGCTATGCAGAAATTCTGAAACGTCCTGAAATTCAAATAGCCGATTTGATGCCATTTATTGACGCGGGTGAATCTTACCCGGACAAGGTTTGTGAACAGGCTGAAGTGAACGCAAAATACGCCGGGTATCTGGCACGCCAGCAACAGGAAATCGACAAGGCCAGCCAACATGAGGCAACCTTGTTGCCGGATTCGATCGATTATGACGAAGTGCGTGGGTTATCCAACGAAGTATGCCAGAAGTTGCTACAGCACCGACCCGTCACCATTGGCCAGGCAGGTCGGATATCCGGTATTACGCCGGCAGCAATCTCGCTATTGCTGGTACATCTAAAGCGCCAGCAGTATCCGGTGAAAAAGACAGCTTGAATCTGGCAGGGGATCTCCGCGCCGGCACGGAAGCCCTGGGACTCGCGCTCCATCAATCACAGTATGATCAGTTGCTGGAGTATCTCTATCTGCTCGAAAAATGGAATGAGAGCTACAACCTGACCGCGATTGATGGGTTGCCACGAATGTTGTCCTACCACCTGCTCGATAGTCTGTCGATACAGCCGGCTATCGAGGGTTGCAGAAAAGGCCTCGACGTTGGCAGTGGCGCCGGGCTACCCGGAATTCCGTTGGCCATCGCAATGCCGGATACCATTCTGGTGATGATCGACAGCAGTGCCAAGAAAACCCGCTTTATCCGCCAGGCGATTGCACATTGCGGCCTGCGTAATGCACAAGTTGTGCAGGCGCGAGTTGAGGATTATCATGCGCCGGACTCGCTCGATTTCATTGTCAGTCGCGCTTACGCGTCACTACCCGATTTCTGCGACAGTGTGGCCCACCTATTAACAGTGAAGACACGTCTTCTGACGATGAAAACCGGGCTTAAATCAAAGGAGAAACTGCAGCTGGATGCGACCCGCTTCAGCTTCGAGGAAAAAATGTTAAACGTTCCCGGCATCGACGAAAAACGAAGCCTGGTAACAGTAACGCCGTTATGACCAGGATCATTACCATAGCAAACCAGAAAGGCGGGGTCGGTAAAACGACTACCACGGTTAATCTGGCCGCAGCCCTTGCTGCGACCAAACGTCGGGTGTTGCTGGTCGATATGGACCCGCAGGGCAATGCAACCATGGGCAGCGGTGTCGATAAAAATCGGCTAAAAATCAGTGTCTGCGATGTTTTGCTCGGTGACGCCAGCGCTACCCAGGCGTTACAACGCTGTGAAGAAGCTGGTTACGACATTCTGCCGGCGAATGCCGATTTGACCGCTGCTGAAGTGCAGTTGATGAACAAAATCGGCCGCGAAAAACAACTCACGCTGGCGATCGATACCTTGCGCGAAGCTTACGACTATATACTGATCGACTGTCCCCCTTCTTTGAATATGTTGACCGTCAACGCGCTGGTGGCGGCCAGTGGTGTGGTCGTTCCGATGCAGTGTGAATACTATGCGCTTGAAGGCCTGTCTTCGTTACTCGAAACAATCGAGCAGATCCGGATAAACGTAAACCCGGAGATTCGCCTTGAAGGCCTGCTGCGCACTATGTACGACCCGCGCAATAATCTGTCCAACGATGTATCCAGCGAACTGGTGGAACATTTCGGTGATCGTGTTTATCGAACCGTGATTCCGCGCAATGTGGCGTTGGCTGAGGCACCCAGCTATGGGCAATCAATTCTGAAATACAATAAAAATTCGCGCGGGTCGTTGGCTTATCTCGCGCTGGCTGGCGAAGTACTGCGACGCGACGCCAAACGACATCATTACATTAATCAATAGTGGCCATGAAAAAAAAGCGCTTGGGCAGAGGACTGGGATCGTTAATCGGCAATCTTGACGGGAATGATAGCGCTGCCGGGCAAGATGACGCGGGCGGTCTGACCGAACTCGATATCGATCGTATCCAGCGGGGCAAGTTCCAGCCGCGACAATTTTTCGATCAGGAAGCACTGCAGGAACTGGCCGACTCGATACGCGTGCAGGGCATTGTTCAACCGATAGTGGTGCGCCCCGAGGGTGATCATTTCGAGCTGGTTGCCGGTGAGCGTCGATGGCGCGCGGCGCAAATGGCCGGATTACAAAAAATACCTGCCGTCATTCGCGAACTGGATGCCAAATCGACTGCCGCGATCGCTTTGATCGAAAACATCCAGCGCGAAGATCTGAATCCGCTTGAACAGGCAACGGCATTTTTGCGTCTGATTGAAGATTTTGACCTTACCCATCAACAGGTTGCAGATTCGGTCGGGCGGTCACGCGCGGCTATCAGTAATCTATTGCGCCTGCTTGATCTGGCCGATCCGGTTAAGGAGCAGGTCAATAAAGGCTTGCTCAACATGGGTCATGCACGTGCGTTGCTGGCGTTGATTCGACACGATCAGATTGAGATTGCCAAACTGGTAGTGAACCGGGGTCTGTCGGTTCGCGAAACTGAATTACTGGTTAGGAAAACACTGGTGACGCAGCCGGGGACTAAAACTAAAGCCAAATCAGTCGATCCCGATATCCGCCGGCTGGAAAACAGTCTCAGCGAAAAACTTGGAGCGAATGTTAAAATCAAGTCCGGTAAAAAAGGCTCCGGGCAACTGCTTATCAGCTTTCATAGTGCTGCTGAACTGGAAGGAATTCTCGAACATTTGGCGCCGTAATATTTGATATCTTTGATTGATTAATCCCGATTAACTCCGTTATACTCAGCATCCGCTATTCGGGATGGGGGGTACTCCGAGCACTAGTTGCACCCGGAACAAGCGATGAAAAATCAGATTATAAGGACACTGGTTCTTCAGTACATTCTGGGGGGAATTTATCTGATTAGCATGGCTCTCTGGGATAAAACGGTCTTGTTTTCGGCTCTGGTCGGATGCATGGCGGCATTGATACCGAACACTTATTTCGGAATCAGGATGGCGCAGGCCTCAGGAAATAATAATGCGGTGCAGTGGTTAGGCTACGCATATCGATCCGAGATCGTGAAGTGGCTGATGATGGGTATGATATTCGTACTTGCCTTCAGCACGGACAATGACTGGGATCCTGGATACTTGTTTACCGGATTTGCATTGATACTGCTGTCCGGCCGGTTCGCGGCATTCGTTATAAAAGGTAATTGATCGATTATGGATTACGCAACTTCAAGCGAATACATTAAGCACCATTTGACCAATTTAACCTTTGGTCAATATGCTGATGGCAGTTGGGGTATTGCTCACAGTCCCGATGATTTAATAGCTATGGGCTTCTGGTCGATTAATGTCGACTCGATGGCGTTTTCGATCGGGCTTGGCATTTTTTTCCTGTGGATTTTTAATCGCGCGGCCAAAAAGGCATCCACCGATGCACCGATCGGGTTGCAAAACTTTATCGAGATGTTGATCGAGTTTATCGATGATTCGGTACGCGGTTCTTTTTCCGGTAAAAACCCATTGGTTCCACCGCTGGCTCTAACCATCTTTGTCTGGGTATTTTTGATGAACCTGATGGATCTAATCCCGGTCGATATTATTCCCTGGCTCGCTTACCTGATAGGCATCCCCTATTTGAAAATCGTACCCACCACCGATCCGAATATCACATTTGGTATGGCACTGTCGATTTTCGCATTGGTGATTTATTACAGTATCAAGATGAAAGGCCCGGGTGGTTTTTTCGCTGAACTCGCGTTTCATCCTTTTCCGAAATTCATGATGCCGGTCAATTTGATATTGGAAGGCGTTACACTGATTGCAAAACCCGTATCCCTGTCCTTACGCCTGTTCGGCAACTTGTATGCGGGTGAAATGATTTTCATCTTGATAGCCATAATGTACAGCGGTGGCTGGGTGTTGGGCGCAGCGGGTGGAGTATTGCAACTGGGTTGGGCGCTGTTTCATATCGTTATTATAACCTTGCAGGCGTTTATCTTTATGACGCTGACTATCGTGTATCTGGACATGGCGTCGCAGACAGAGCACTAATTATTTTATTTAACACACTACATAAGTATTAGGAGAGAGTAATGGA